>PBQM01000066.1 GCA_002725015.1 Flavobacteriaceae bacterium
AAATAGTGCTTTTATGCATTCAAATTTTAACGCTTACCTAAGTGACTACAGACTAAATCATTCATTATCTTGGATTGGATTAGCTAATTGGATTCCTTTTTTCTTATGTTTTTGGGGAATTCAACCATATTTAAATAGTAATACAAAAAGAAGAAGGACTGAGATTGCTTTACTTGCAGGTACCCTCCCCGTGATTATCACCGGTATTGGACAATCCTTTTTCAATTGGAATGGGCCTATAGAGACACTGAATGGATTAATCGTTTGGTACCAAAGGCCTATTGAAGGAATTACTGGAATGACAGGCTTGTTTAATAATCCCAACTACACAGGGTTATGGCTTAATTTGATTTTGCCATTTTGTTTGGCAGAAACAATAAATTTAAGAAACAATATATTTAAGAGAATTATTACTTTTCTATTTTCTTTTAGTTTTACGCTGTGTACCATATTAACCAATTCAAGAGCAGCATGGATATGTTTATCATTAGGTAGTTTAGTTATGCTTGGGAGAAAAGGACTAAAACTAATTTTTACTTTATTAATATCAATTTCTCTAATAATAACCTCTACAATCTATCCGATTTTTGGTAATGAAATGCAGTTTTTCTTAAGATCAATTATTCCAAATAATATTTGGATGGAATTTACAGATTTTCAAATCTCAAGATTGGATATTTGGAATACTGCATTTAAGAGCATAATAAATTTTCCAATTTTTGGAACTGGAGGTGGTTCTTTTCCCAATATTTATTTTTATGAAACAGGATTATGGAAGGGCCATGCTCATAATTTACCCTTAGAACTTTTTTTAAGTTATGGTATTCCAGCAGGAATAATTATTCTTATACCAATAATTTACTTATTTATCTTTAGCACTAAAACAATTTTTTTTAATAAATTAAATAAAACCTCAATATTTGATAAAGCATGGGTAATTTCCATTATTTTATTTTTATTTTCACAATTAGTAGATGTTCAATATTTTGACGGGCGATTTAGTATAACATTTTGGATTCTTCTTGCTGGAGCAAAAAATATAATTGATGAAGATAAACTTTCTAAAAATTTTATTAAAGGAAAATAAATAAGAAATGATATATTGATAAGGTTAATTTCCTAATAAATGCAAATAAGATTGACTTGGGTAAATACAAGAAGAAGAAAGCTAATTGCGATTATTATAGATTTTTGGATATCTTTCTTACTTTATAATTATATTTATTTAAGCGATTTCAATTCTTATCCAAACCAAGTAGTGACTATAAGTGTAGGTTCCTTTTGGGTGATTTTTAGTTACATATTAGGAAGATATAAAAATGAAAAAAGTATTTCTGTAAAAAGCTTTTTGATCGCTATATTTAAGCTATTTTTTCTGATAATCTTTGGTGTATTTATTTATGCATTTATTAATTGGTTTTCTTCAATAATTATTTTTGATGAATTAATAATTGATCGAAAAGATTTATTACTTAAGGATATTTTTATAAAATCAATTTCATATCTAGGTTTTCTTAGTTTTATTTCCCAATCCTTCATTAGTTTTATAAATTATAAAATTTATGACAAGAAAAATCTATGGATTTTTTATGGTGAAGAGAAAGATTATAATAAATTTTCGCGAGAATTACGCTACCATCAAAATTATCCAAAGATATCTTTTGTATCATCTTCAGAACCTCTGAAAATAAATATATCAAAGAATTTGAAAGGGATAATAGTTAATGAGAATAATATAATTAATGTAAATAATCTAGATAATCTTTATCAAATAAAATTATCAGGGATAGAAGTTATAAGCTTAATTGATTGGTTTGATAAAGAATACCATAGGATCCCAACTAATTTCATAGAAAACAATTATCAACTAATAAAAAAATTAAAATCTGTTGAAGATAATTATCAAAATAGGATCAAAAGACTTGGTGATATTTTTGTAAGCCTTTCAATAATATTTATAACTTTACCAATTATTTTAATAGTAAGTTGTTTGATTTATTTAGAGGACAAAGGTCCTATTTTTTATACTCAAAAAAGATCTGGCTTAAATGGAAATATAATAAAAATTATAAAATTTAGAAGCATGAAAGTAGATGCTGAAATTGATGGAATTCAATGGTCTAAAAATAATGATAAGAGAATCACTCGTATCGGAAGAATATTAAGAGCTTTAAGAATTGACGAATTACCACAACTTTTTTGCGTTCTTTTTGGAAGTATGAGTTTAATTGGACCAAGACCAGAAAGACCTGAAATAGAAGAAAAACTTTTAAATAAAGTACCCTATTATAAATCAAGATATATATTAAAACCTGGAATAAGTGGTTGGGCGCAAGTAAATTACCACTATGGTGCAAGTGTTGAGGACACAAAACAAAAATTAAGTTACGATATATATTACATTAGTAACTTTTCATTTTTTTTAGACCTATTAATCTTTTTTAAAACAATCAAATTAGTCTTAAATGCAAAAGGTTATAAACCGAAAAAAATTATTATTGATAATAGTCCAAATACCAATTAACAAATTTATTAACTCCCTCTTTTATTGGGACTAATGGCCTATAACTAATCCAGTCTTCCAAATTCTGAGTAGATGCATAAGTTGACTCAACATCTCCAGGTTGCATTTTTTCAAATACTTTAGTTGCCTTAATAGATAAAGATTCCTCCAATAATTCAACAAAATAAAGAAGATTTACTGGATTACCATTGCCAATATTCAATATCCTGTGAAGAATTGATGGGTTGCCAAATTCATAGTCATCATTAGGAGTGGGGACTCTCAAACAACATAAATAGGTTCCTTCAATAATATCAGATATAAAAGTAAAATCTCGACTCATGCGCCCATGATTAAAAACTGTAATTGGTTTTTTCTTCAATATTTTGTCAGCAAAAATCATTGGAGCCATATCAGGTCTTCCCCAAGGACCATAAGCAGTAAAAAATCTAAGTCCTGTTATGGGTAATTTATAAATATTACTATATGCATTAGCCATCATCTCATTCGATATTTTTGTTGCAGCATAAAAGCTTAATGGAGAATTCACTTTATGTTCCTCGGAGAAAGGAAATTCTTTACTCGCGCCATAAACTGAACTACTTGATGCATAAACCAAATGTTTTACATCGTGAGTTTGGCATAGCTCCAAAATATTAGAGAATCCCAATAGATTCGATTTAACGTATGAAGAGGGATTAACAATCGAATATCTAACCCCAGCTTGTGCAGCTAAGTTTACAACAATCTCGGGTCTTGTTTTTAGAAATATTTGTCTCATATTATTTTTATCTTCGATATTATTTTTATAAAAAAGCCAACTATAGTTATTTTTAATTGAATATTCTTTTATGTTTTTAAGCCTTTTTAATTTTAAATTTCTGTCGTAATAACTATTGATATTATCAATTCCAATAACTTGATAACCTGATCTTAAGAATTTTTTTACCAAAAATGAACCTATAAAGCCCGCTGCTCCAGTAATAAGGACAGGTCCATTATTATGCATGATCATTACAGAATATAATTTTAATATAAAGCATTACAATATATAATTAGAAAGATATTGACAAATAAATATTCATGTATTTTTTTTAAAATTAAATATAAAAAATAATTTTTTAATTAAGTTATGTTGTTTAATAATATCTTTCATAAGTCCAAGCAAACTAATTTATGGATACGAATTATGCGAAGTAAAAGAAAATTGTTTTTACAATGAGGAATTTAATGGAAAAATAAGTTTTAAAAAGAAAATAAGAGATACCAAAATCTCAACAATTTTTTTAATAAAAGTAATATAAATCTATTAGAAATATTTATAGCATTTACTAATGAAACATCTAATCAAAGTAGTATCGAAATAGAAGCTAATGAAAAAAAAGAAAAAAAGACAAATTAATAGCTAGGGAAGATGTAATTATCAAGAGAAATGGTGCAGTATTTCGCACTAATTATATTGAGTATGACGAAAATACTGAGTTATTGAAGTCAAAGGGAAAAAGCAAATTCTCAAATAAAAATCAAATATTCACCTCTGATTATTTTGAATATGATTTTTCAGATAAATCAGGATTCATAGAAAATATTTATGGGGTAATTGACTTAGAAACATTTTCCGAAGACATTGACCTAATACAAAAAGCAGACTCCAATTCAAAAAGTTCAATCACTGAAGCTGAATTAGAGGGATTAGAAACTGGAAGTAATATTGTCGGTTTAAGTTTTAATTTAATTAAAAATGATAATCCAAGTTATTTGAATTTCAAGAATTTAAACACATCAAATAATCGAATTCAAAAATGGAGATTCAAATCTAAAAACATAAAGATAAATAATTCATTAATAAGTTCAAAGAAAATAATATTCACCAATGATGTGATTAATCCTCCTAAATTAAAGCTTGTTGCTAATAACATATTTTCTGAAAAAAAGAAAAATAAAATATTCTTCATAAGTAAGTGGGCAAAATTAGTCTTAGATGATAATGTTTCTTTACCTTTGGGGAGAAGGAAAATAAGTGAAAAAAAAGATAACCTTTCTAAGTTAAGAATTGGAATAGATAATGAAGAAAAAGATGGTTTATTTATATCAAGGACATCTGATCCATTAAAAATTAAGAATTTAGATTTTAGATTTGTACCTGAGCTTTATTTGCAAAGAATTTTAAATAATGAAACATATAGTTATAGAAAAAAAGGAGACTCAATAACAAGTCCTACGACAAAAAAACCAATAACTCTTGCTGATTATTTTGGTACTAGGATTCTTGTCGAGGGTTCAGTTGCTTCATATAAATTAAATTCAATAAACAGCTTTAACTCAATTGACTTCAAAAAGATAAATGAGTCAATAAGATCATCTATATCCTTGTCAAAAAAATTAAAAAATAAAACTCTTAAAAATCTAGAATTAAAATATTTTGCGTCATACAGAGAAAAAATTGATACTGGTTATCATGACATTCATGAAATTTATAATGGTTATGGAATTAACTTAAAAAATTAATTTCAGAATTCTCATAAAAACAACTGGTCATCAAAGCAATATCTTTCGCTAGGAAAATTTAAGGCTGACAATCAAAATAGCAAACTAAAAACCAACACTCGTACAAGTGTTGGCGGTAATATTAGAAATGTCTATAATATTTGGGAAGCAAGCAAAAAAGATATTTACAAAGATTACTCTTTCAAATTCATACCCACAACATTAAACAATGAACTAAATTTTATTACAGATATAAATTTGATAATTAACCATTATTAAAATCATGGATATCGAAATTTAATTGAATTTTCTTTTGGCCCCTCATTAACAATAGGAAATTATAGGAATAATTTTTTAGACTATACATTCATTCAGAGTTTACTCACGATCACAAGTAAAAGTGGTTCCTCTCCTTTTAAGTTTGATAACGTTAATGATGAGTTGAAACTATATTTGAATTTGAATCAACAACTAATCAAAAGTTTAAGCTTGGGTTTTAGTTCTTACCTTAATATTGATAAAAATTCAGATAAATATAACCAATTTATAAACACAAAATACTCTTTAAACTGGAATAGAAGAGCTTATAAAATTCAGGCTTATTATGAAGAAAGTACTCAAATTGGAGGATTAAACTTTACAATATTTGGTTTACCCCTTAATGGATTAGGCAAAGAATTGTAATAGGAAAAATAGGAAAGAAGATAATAAAAATTATTTATCTCACAACTTTATTTAAGCAAAAAAAGTAGCTATATTTCTTTATTTTTATAATGGTTATAAATTTATAGAAAAACAACTAAAATCTATTTTTGATCAAAGAAATAAAAACTTTATTATTTTTATTGATAATATTTTAAGGCTAAATATATTTTAATTTTTTTACACAGAAAAAGTTAGAAATATTATTTTTAATCCAAATTAAAATTTTAAAATTCTTAGAAATAAAATAGTAAGACGATATATAATTATTAAGGATATTTTTTACTAAAAACCGTGGCAAAAGAATTTATAAATTTAAGAGTTGCTATTATAATAGCTTTTTACGATGGTAACAAATATATAGAAGAACAATTAAAAAGTATCTTTGCACAAACACATAAAAACATAAAAATTTTTATTTTTGATGATAATTCTAAAAATAGTTTAAAAAAATTTTTAGTTAACTTTAATAAAAAAAATTCTTTTATTTCAATAATTAAAAGAGAGGAAAATGTTGGATACGCAAAAAACTTTTTATATGGAATTAGAGATATCCATGAAGATTTTGACTATTATGCTTTTTGTGATCAAGATGATATTTGGGAAAAAGATAAAATAGAAATTGGTTTGAAATCCTGCCAAATAAAAAAAACTAATAATCCAAAACTATATTTTTCAAGAACAGCTTATTACAATTCAGATTGTACAAGACAAATTGGTGAGTCAAAAAAACATAAAAAAGCACCAATTTTCAAGAATGCTTTAGTACAAAATATAGCAGGAGGAAATACGATTCTTATAAATAAAAAGGGTAGGGATATTTTATGCAATTCATTAATATCTGAAGAATATACTGCACATGACTGGTGGAGCTATCAAGTTATTTCTGGGGTAAATGGAGAGATAATTCTTAGTAATGAAAAGACAGTAAAATATCGGCAGCATAAGGAGAATATTGTGGGATTAAATAATTCTTTTAAAGGAAAGATAAATAGACTGAAGTATTTTTTTTCAGGCGAATATAAAAATTGGTGTACTATAAATATTAAAAATCTTTATTTGAATAAAGATCTTATATCAACAAATAATTTAGAGACTCTAAATTATTTTTCAAAAGCAATAAAATCAACAAATATTATTGAAAAAATAAAATATTTTAAAAAATCAGGAGTATATAGACAATCTACTTCAGAAAATATAATTTTAATAATTGGTTTATTGCTTAATAAAGTATAGATTTCTCTCACAGTAAAAGTAAAATTAACTTGATTCCTAATAAAAATTTAAATATTATTTAAATGTCTAATCATGAGACCTATGAGAGAAAAGGTATAATTTTAGCAGGAGGCAATGGAAGTAGGCTTTATCCAATAACAAAAGCTTGCTCTAAGCAATTGTTGCCCATATATGATAAACCAATGATATTTTATTCTTTAGCAACTTTAATGCTTGCAGGAATAAGGAAGATTCTTATAATAACAACTTTGGAGGACCAAAAAAAATTTAAAGAACTTTTAGGTGATGGCTCACAAATTGGTATTGAATTGAAATATGAGTATCAAGAAAAGCCTGAGGGCATAGCTCAGGCTTTTGTAATAGCTGAAGAATTTATAAATAACTCCCCAGTATGTTTAATTTTAGGAGATAATATATTTTACGGTCAAGGATTAAAAACTCTCCTAAGAAATATTAATCGCTCGACTGAATCTACCATATTTGCTTACAGGGTATCTGATCCTAAAAGATATGGAATTGTATCTTTCTCTGAAAATAAAGAGGTATTAGATATTCAGGAAAAACCCCAATATCCAAAAAGTAATTATGCCATAACTGGATTATATTTTTATGATTCAACAGTTGTAGATAAATCAAAAAAGATAAAACCTTCTGGGAGAGGAGAATTTGAAATAAGTGATATTAATCTTCTTTATCTTAAAGAAAAAAAATTAAAAGTTGAATTATTTGGGAGGGGTATGGCTTGGCTTGATACTGGTACGATTGATTCTTTACACGAGGCATCATCTTTTATAAAGACTCTAGAAAATCGGCAAGGTATCAAAATAAGTTGTCCTGAAGAAATCGCTTGGAGAAATGGATGGATTGATGATGAAAAACTGATTAATTCAGCTAATAAATTAATTAAAAGTGGTTATGGAAATTATTTATTATCATTGTTAAATTAATTAATTAATGAGCAACAAATTTAAATTTATTTACACATTAAATAAAGAAAAAATATCTGGTTTACTTTTAATTGAACCAAATATTTATTATGATGAACGTGGGTTTTTTCTTGAAAGTTGGAATAAAATAAATTTTGAAAATATTTTAAAACATGATAATCAAGAATATATTGAATTTGTTCAGGAAAATCATTCTAAATCATCCAAAGGTGTTATGAGAGGGCTACATTACCAAAGAGACCCATATGCTCAAGGAAAGCTTGTGAGATGTACCTCAGGTTTGATTTTCGATGTAGTTTTAGACCTTAGACAAAACTCAAAAACATTTTGCAGGTGGGCAGGCATTTTCTTATCCTCTGAAAATTTAAAACAATTATGGATACCTAAAGGCTTTGCTCATGGTTTTTTAACTTTGTCAGATACAGCTGAAGTTAATTATAAAACGACCAATTATTGGAGAAAAGATTATGAAATGAGTATTATTTGGGATGATAAAGATATTAATATTAATTGGCCATTAGAAAAAATAAACCACAACCTAACTACAAGTAAGAAAGATAAATATGCAAAAAAAGTTTCAGAAATTAATAAAGAATTTCTTTTCTAATGACAATCCTAATATCTGGTATTGAAGGGCAATTAGGTCAAGCTTTATTGGAATCTTATTCAGGTGATGAAAAAATTCTTGGCTTAAATAGAAATCAATTTAATTTAGAAGATTTTAATTCTTGCAGAGATTTAATTCTAAAAAAAAAACCAACATGGATTATAAATGCTGCTGCTTTTACTGACGTAAATGGAGCAGAAACTGAAAAGGAAAAAACATTCAAAATTAATACATTTGGTGCAGCTAATATTATCAAAGCAGCTACAACATATGGAGGTAAAGTTATACATTTTGATTTGGACACCCAAATGCAACACGATTACCGACAAGTTTATGCTTCTATTATTGGAGATTTTCTCGGGGCGTCTTCATCTACTATAATTGATACGGAATTTAACGCCTATGATACAAATCGCTTAAA
>PBQM01000067.1 GCA_002725015.1 Flavobacteriaceae bacterium
AACAGAGGCCTTGTCTGAGATCAACGCAATTGTCGATGTTTCAGCTTACCAAAACAGCAGTGGAAACAATCAAACTATTTGGGTACGCCTGGACTCTGATATCGATAATTCCTGTATTGGTTTAGGTCCTTATATAGAATTGGTCGTCAATCCGCTACCAGAGCTAAACACCCCCTTAGATCCATTTTATTGTGTCGCTGCTCCCAATTCGTTAAGCTTGGATTTGAATTTTGAATTTGATGCGGTTATTTTAGGCACACAAAACCCTACCGACTTTACTTTGGATTATTATGCCACATTAGCAGACGCTGAAAGTGGTATAGGTTCCATAAATAGCATCAGTAATACTACAAATCTTGAGACGGTATTTTATAGAATTTTCAATAACATTAGTGGATGTTTTGATATCGGTCAATTCGAAATTGATTTTATAAATATTCCCCAGGCCAATTCAGTCCCAACATTAGCTGCATGTGAAACCGATAATGATGGGCTTTATCTTTTTGACACTTCAGCACTAGAAGCCACTGTTTTGGGTTCACAAACCAATATGTCCATTGCTTATTTTGATGCCTTGGGCAATCCGCTTCAAGACGCAAACGGCAGCTCTATTTCGAGTCCGTTTCCAACAACATTTTTAACAGCTTCTCAAACAATTACAGCGGTTGTTTTTAATGGATCTTGTACAGATGCGGTTACTAATATTGAATTTGCAGTTAATCCGAATACAAACTTTAGCGTTGAGGATATTGTAATTTGCGATGGGAACTCAGAATTGATAGAAATGGACCTTGAGGCTGCATTTGTAGATTTTAACATCCAATGGACCTTACCGGATTTAACCATTGTTACCACCACTCAGCCTGAACTTTTGGTGTCACAATTAGGAGAATATCAAGTTTCAGTGGCCAATTTAAATGGAAGCTGTGAAGTTATTCAATCTTTTCAAGTTTTTGAATCCGAACCGCCCACTATTACAGCCGCAAATATTACAGTAGTTGAAGGGACTTCCAATAATTCTATCACTATAGATGAAGCAGCCTTAGGAAGTGCCAATTATGAATTTGAGCTGATTGATGAAAATGGAAATCTAGTGGCAGCCTACCAAGACTTGGGTTATTTTGACCAACTCAGCGGTGGTTTTTACAGCTTGTATATACGGGATGAATTACAGTGTGAGGAGATTGTAATCACAATTCCTGTCCTGTATGTCCCCAATTTTTTCACCCCAAACAATGACGGTTTTAATGACGTTTGGGGTATAAAAGGAGTGGTCTCTGGAGCTTATATATTTTCAAAAATATCAATTTTTGACCGTTATGGTAAATTACTAAAAACCATGAGTATCAACCAAAATTTTTGGGACGGAACACACAATGGCGCCTTACTCCCAACAAATGATTATTGGTATGCGATAGAGCTCACAAAGTCGGACGGCAGTGTTTTTATAAAGCAAGGTCATTTTACTCTGCGACGCTAATCTCCGAGTAATTTTAAAAATTTCAATCAGATTTAACTGGGAATGATTATTTTTGAACAATAATTTTAGAGGTATTTCTCAATGATTTTTAGGGCTTTAAATTTTAATAAAATTTATATAGCAGTTGGCTTTTTACTTTTTTTAAGTCTGCCTTCTTGTAAGCAAAATTCAGAATTAGAAAAAACCATTGAATCCCTTCCCATTGAAGTTAAAGTTGAGCGCTTTGACCAGGCTTTTATGAAAATAAAAGCAGAGCAGCTTCCGTATTTTAAGATGCCTTATCCTTTTCTATTTCCAAAACATATACCCGATTCTGTTTTTTTAAATCGAACTCAAGACCCCATTCAAAAAATGATACAAACCTCTGTAGACAGTGTGTTTATGGATTTTGAAACTACGGAAAAGGATTTAATATCTTTATATAAACACATTAAATATTACAGGCCTTCTCTTGCGAAACCCCGGCTTATCACTGTGTATACGGACGTTGATTATCGCAATAGAGTCATAGTAACAGACAGTATTGTAATTATTGGAATAGACAACTATTTGGGAGCAGACCACCGATTTTATCAAGAGTTTTATAAATATGTCAGAAAGAACTTGAAAAAAGATCAAATTGTAATGGATTTGGCGGACACCTATGCCGCAAGGTGGATTAATGAGCCAAAGCGAAATACCTTTTTGGCCGAGCTGATATACCAAGGAAAGAAATTATATCTCAAAGATCTTTGGGTGCCATCCGCAGAAGATTCTATTAAAATTGGCTACACCAAAGCAGAATTACAATGGGCTCAAGACAATGCTTTTTACATTTGGCAGTACTTTATAGAAAATGAATTGCTTTACAGTACCGATCCAAAATTGACAACCCGTTTTATTGCAGCGGCCCCTTTTTCAAGATTTAATCTGGAACTTGACAGTGAAACTCCGGGTGGAATAGGGCGTTATATAGGCTGGCAGATTGTAAAGTCTTATGTAAAAAACAACGACACTCCTCTCTTAAACTTGCTACAAATGGACAGTCAAACAATTTTCAATAAAGCAAAATTTAAACCAAAAAAATGATGGCTAAAAAGCAGACCTCTAAAATTGTACTTCAAGTTAAATTGGATGAAAATAAAATTCCAGAGTCCTTGCGTTGGACTGCAGAGGACGGCGGCGTTCAAGACCAAGCCGCCAAAGCCTTCTTTTTGTCCGTTTGGGATTCTGTAAACAAAGAGTCTTTGCGAATTGATCTTTGGACCAAAGACATGGCTGTAGATGAAATGAAATTATTTTTTCACCAGACACTGCTCACCATGAGCGATACTTATATGCGTGCTACACAAGACCAAAAAATGACGGATACCATGAAAGATTTTTGTGATTATTTCGCTGAAAAGTTAGAGCTCAACAAAAAATAGCCTTACCAAATACCAAGGCGATTGGCATCTAGTTTTAGAAAAATAAAAATTAGAATTGTAAAACCCAACAAGCCAGATCCTCCATAGCTAAAAAAAGGCAATGGGATTCCAATGGTTGGAATCAGTCCCATGACCATGCCTATATTGATTAAAAAATGAATGAAGAGAATGGAAGCTACGCCATAACCATAAGCCCTGCTAAATTGAGATTTATTTTGTTCTGCTAAAAAAACAATTCTGGTAATAAGTGCCACAAATAATAATACGACAAGGCTGCTTCCCAAAAACCCCCATTCTTCAGCGACTGTACTGAAAATATAATCGGTATGTTGCTCGGGAACAAATTTTCCTTTGGTTCTCGTTCCTTCGGTAAACCCTTTACCTGTCAGACCGCCAGCGCGAATGGCTTTTTCAGACTCATTTAAATTATAGGAAATGTTCCGTTTCATCGCCTCTAATTTATCGGGATCTGTTTCTAATCTCAGCCAAAGTCCAATGCGATCTTGGTGGTGTTTTTGAAGTGTATTTTCAAAACTCCATTCTGTGGCGTAGCTGAGTCCAACACTCGCTATCAAAGCCCATATTAAAATGGCATATTTCTTTTTCTTTCTTTTAAAAAGGAAATAATAAAAACCCAAGATTAGGGCTGTAACAACCGAAACAATAAGCGCTGAAAATTTAAGTGTTGCTAGAGCAACTATTAGAAATGAAAACCCAATCAAAAGGTATTTTTGAGGAATACCCTCTCTGTATAGCACAAAAATCAAGGCAATATATACAAGAGTGCTTCCCGCGTCATTTTGAAAGATGATAAGGACGGCTGGAATCAAAATGATGATGCTGGCTCTAATTTGATGGCCAATTTCTTTGACGTTGGTTTGAAGGTCGCTTATATATTTTGCCAAGGCCAGCGCTGTTGCAAATTTTGCAAATTCACTTGGCTGCAATGTGATGCCTCCGATTTCATACCATGAGAGGGCACCATTGACTTTTTTCCCAAATAAAAACAACCCTAAAAGGCCCAATATAGCCACGGAGTAAATAATACTAGAAAACCGCTCGTAAAATTTTGTATCTACAGCCAAAATAAAAACAATAGAAACCAAAGCGACGCCAATAAAGACAAGTTGTTTCCCGTAAGGCTTTGAAAGGTCCCAATAAGAAGTAAATTCTGCGCCAGTAGATGCCGAAACAATATTGAAATATCCAAACAGAACCAAGGCCATATAGATAAGAACAATTGTCCAGTCTAATTGAAAACTATTTGCTCTATTGAAGTTCATTATTGATTTATTTTAAAGGGTTTACCGCTGTAGGGCTTAAGATATTCATCTTCTAAACTTTTATTAAGTACAATTTGTTCCATCTTTTTGAGGGTCACCTCTCCTTTGAGATATTTTTCGATCATTAAGCTGCTAATGCGACCCGCCCAACGCGCCCCATAATACCCATTTTCAACCAATACAGAAATTGCAATTTTTGGGTCGTCTTTTGGTGCAAAAGCAATAAAAATGGAGTGGTCTGTGAGTTGAGTTTTGACCCCATTAATTTTTGTAAAATTTTCAGCAGTACCTGTTTTTCCACAAATATCTATGTCTGGAACTTTTAAAAAACTAGCGGTCCCGTTTGTGTAAACCTTGTACATACCTTTGATAATTGGGTCGAAGTAAGTTGGATCTATAGAGGTTTGTTTTTTTCTTATAAAATCTTGATTGATGGAATCTCCTTCAATCGATTTTATGATGTGAGGGGTGTAGTAGTGCCCTTTATTGGCAATTGCTGCCGTCATATTGGCCAATTGAATGGGCGTCACTAAAATTTCACCCTGCCCAATGGCGTTGGAGAGAATGGTTGTTGGACCCCATCTGAAATCTGGATACCAGTCGTCATAAAACTGACCATCAGGGACATTCCCTTTTTTACCAACGGATAAATCATTGCCCAAAAAATTGCCCAAACCAAAACTTTTAATGTGTGCGCTCCAAAGGTCCATGGACTGCGAAGAATTTTTATACTTACCAACGGTTTTTCTGAAAGCCATTGCGAAATAGGAATTACAAGAATTACCAATTGCGGTATTGAGATTGCGGTATCCGCCTCCACAATGACATTTCATGGTACGACGTCTTTTGCCATAGGTATAGTTACCATCGCAATAAATGACTTCTTTTTCAGTGATCACCTCTTCTTGAAGCGCCGTCAAAGCGACCAATGTTTTAAAGGGTGATCCTGGGGCATGCATGCGAATAAGTGCTTTGTCAAACAGTGGTCTATGTATGGAATCTTGGTAGAGTTTCATATAATTTTTGGAGCGCGCTCTGCCCGCTAGAAGTCCTGGGTTATAAGAAGGCGCAGATACCAAGCTCAATAATTCACCAGTATTTGGCTCAATCGCAACAATCCCCCCAATTTTATTTTTCATTAATTTTTCTCCATAAGCTTGGAGTTCTGCATCAATTGTAATTTTTATATCCTTTCCTGGGATGGGTAAAGTGTCAAATTTTTGTTCCTTATAGGGCCCAATGTCTCGGTTATAAATGTCTTTTTGAATGTATTTTACCCCTTTGATACCGCGAAGTTCTTTTTCGTAAGACTTTTCAACTCCAAGCTTGCCAATTAAATCACCAAACTTATAATAATCGTCTTTGTATAAGTTGTCTGGATTGACCTCAGCAATGTATCCTAAAACGTTCGCGCCAATTTCGGTTTGATAGTCACGAATCGCTCTTTTTCGGATATAAAACCCTTTGAATTTTCGCATTTTCTCAGATAAAAATGCATAGTCTTTCTTTGAAATATGTGCAAGAAATAACGATGGGAGTCTGGGGGAGTAGCGCTTGGCACGTTCAAAAGATTTTAAAAAATTAGCCTTGTCTATTTTTAATAGATTACAGAACAAAAGCGTATCTAGGGCCCCAACCTCTCTTGGAACAACCATAAGGTCATAAGTTGGCTGATTTGCGACCAATAATTTGTCATGCCGATCATAAATATAACCGCGTTTTGGATATTGGTAAATTTTTCGAATCGCATTGTCATTTTCAAGAGAATTTATTTCGGAGTCCCAGACTTGAAGAAAAAATAAGCGTCCAATAAAGCTTATTCCTGAGCCAATCACCAACAATATGAGGAGGTATTTTCTCATGATTTTTTAGAGCTGAACAAAGTGTTTAGGAGTAAAACTAGAATTAATGTAAAACCGCTATTGACCAAAGTATTGTAAATAATCATTTTAAATTTACTGCTGTCAAAATAAATAAGTGTAAATAAAATAAAATGGTGAATAAAGATCATTAAGGCAAAATAAGTCAATCTTGGCAGTGCTTCCGCAGTGTTTAATTTTACAGACTGATAATCGTATGCTGCGCCAAAAGAAAACTTTAAAAAAATGGGACGTATATAGGCTATGGATAAAGATGCAGCGGCGTTTGCCCCTCCGCTGTCTAAAAACAAATCTATGATCAGTCCAAGGCTAAAGGCGATAAAAAGAAAACCCATTCTATTGCTACCAATAGGGTACAAGAGTAAAAAAAGAATATAAATATAAGGGTTGATATTTCCCATAAAATTCAATTGGTTACATATCAAAATCTGAACCAAAACCAGGGTAATAAAACGCGTTATATTTGAAAATAATAAGCTATTCATCCTGTGTGCTTAATATCTGTAGTTCTTCTTTATTTAAATTCTCAATAATGTGTACATGTCTTAAATTCGTCATATCATTGAACAGGGCTACGTCAATAATATAAAGATCTTTGGTGTCATTCAGTTTAAATGCCGCGATAGCGCCTATTGGAATGTTTTCTGGAAAAATGGAAGAGTATCCACTAGTAACAATGGTGTCACCCTTATTTAATTTCACCAAGTCTTGAATGTCATAAAGTTGAACAAGTCTTGGATTTTCTCCATTCCACTCAAGAGACCCAAAATAATTATTTTTCTTGAGCTTTGCATTCACTTTACTTTTGGTGTTGAGAATTGAAATAACACGAGAAAATTTTGAAGTCGTTTTATCAATGATACCCACAATACCTCTGGAGTTAACAACGCCTAAATCTTCCCTAATTTGGTCATTACGTCCTTTGTCAAGTGTCAGGTAGTTGTTTAAAAATCCATAACTGTTTTTGACCACAGCTGCGGGGGTTAGTTTGTATTCTTTTTTTAAGTTCAAAGTCTCTGAAGACGTTATAGAAAGCGAATATTCTCGTGATTTCAGACGGTTGTTTTCTGCCAATAAAAGTGCATTCTCTTTTTTTAAATAGAAATAATCTCCGATATCTGAAAAGAGCGTATGTATAGACCCGCTGACCCATGCAGAGGAATTTATGAATTTACTTTTTTGGTAATCTTGTGAGTTAATGGTGAGTCCAAAGGATAGGCTTAACAAAAATAAAAAAAGAATTAGTGTTCTATTTTTAAAGAAGAAATTAAGGAGTTGCTGCATTTCCTAAATTCTATTTAATCAAGACACTCTTATACTTGGCAATATTTTTTAATACGATTCCAGTGCCTCTCACTACGGCTCTTAATGGATCTTCGGCAATGTATACTGGTAGGTCCGTTTTTTGAGAAAGCCGTTTATCCAAGCCTCTGAGCATAGACCCACCCCCTGCAAGATAAATTCCTGTATTGTAGATATCAGCTGCAAGCTCTGGTGGGGTCTGTGACAGCGTTTCCATCACAGAGTCTTCAATTCTCAAAATGGATTTGTCTAATGCTTTGGAAATTTCACGGTGGGATATTTGAACTTGCTTCGGTTTTCCCGTCAGAAGATCTCGTCCTTGTACATTCATCTCATCTGGGGGTAATTCCAAATCGTCTGTCGCAGCGCCAATCTGAATCTTAATTTTTTCTGCTGTGCGGTCACCTACGTATAAATTGTGTTGTGTACGCATATAGTAAATGATGTCGTTGGTGAAAACATCTCCTGCTACTTTTACAGACTTATCGCAAACAATTCCACCAAGTGCTATCACGGCAATTTCTGTGGTGCCTCCTCCAATGTCCACAATCATATTTCCTTTGGGCTGCATAATATCAACGCCGATACCAATGGCTGCAGCCATGGGCTCGTGGATGAGGTATACTTCTTTTCCATTGACGCGCTCTGCAGATTCTTTAACAGCTCGCATTTCTACTTCTGTAATACCTGAAGGAATGCAAATAACCATCCTAAGTGAAGCCGCAAAAAGCTTTTTTCTCAAGGCGGGTATGTTTTTAATAAACATACTTATCATTTGCTCAGAGGCATCAAAATCAGCAATAACGCCGTCTTTAAGAGGGCGAATGGTTTTTATGTTTTCATGGGTTTTACCCTGCATTAAATTAGCCTCTTTGCCAACAGCGATAATTTTACCTGACACACGATCTCTGGCTACAATGGAAGGACTGTCCACCACGACTTTATCATTGTGAATGATAAGGGTGTTTGCAGTTCCTAAGTCGATGGCAATTTCCTCTGTTAAGAAGTCAAAAAATCCCATAGAAATTAAAAAATTTTAGTGTGTTTTGAAAAAAAATGATGTCTTGTAAATGTAATAAAAATAACGCTTAATCAATCTATTAAATTGCCATTTTTTTAATGTTTAAAATGACGTGTCTTGGTAAATACCATGGCCACCTTATTTTCGTTGCAATAATCGATACTTAACTGGTCTTTAATAGACCCACCAGGTTGTATAACAGCCGTTACCCCAGCTTTCTTTGCGATTTCTACACAATCTGGAAAAGGGAAAAAGGCATCACTGGCCATCACACTTCCCTTTAAATCAAAACCAAAAGATTTAGCTTTGTGAATGGCTTGATTGAGTGCATCTACACGGCTGGTTTGTCCAGTTCCGCTGGCACAAAGTTGTTTGCCTTTTGCCAGTACAATAGTGTTTGACTTTGTGTGCTTACAAAGCTTAGAAGCAAATAATAAATCATCAATTTGATCCTCTGTTGGCTCTGAAAAGGTCACGGTCTCTAAAATTTCAGCAGTGTCAGTGACCCCGTCTTTATCTTGTACCAAATATCCATTCAAACAGCTTCGCACTGAAATCAGAGGCAATTCGATGTCCTTTAGAACCATTAAAATTCTGTTCTTTTTAAGTTTTAAAACTGCGAGGGCCTCTTCACTAAAAGCGGGAGCAATAACCACTTCACAAAACAACTTATGAATTTCTTCAGCAGTCGGCAGATCAATTTCATGATTTGAAATTAGAACGCCCCCAAATGCAGAAACAGGATCACCAGCCAATGCATCTATATAAGCTTGGTGGAGCTTTTTGCGTTGGGCTACCCCACAAGCATTGTTATGTTTTAGAACTGCAAAGGTTGGGGCTTCTCCTTTAAATTCATTCATTAGGTGAACCGCAGCATCCACGTCCAATAAATTATTATAACTGAGAGCTTTCCCATGAAGTTTTTCAAACATGTCCTCAAAATTACCGTAGTAATACCCTTTTTGATGTGGGTTTTCTCCGTAGCGCAACACGGTTCCATTGGATTCGCTTAATTTTAAGCTTGTTGCATTGTTGTTTTGGTTAAAATAATTAAAAATAGCAGTGTCATAATGAGATGATATGTCAAAGGATTTTGCGGCAAATCTCTGACGGTCTTCGTAGGAAATACTGCCATTACCCTCATTGAGTAGGTCAAGTAGTTCAGCGTAATCTTCTACAGAGGATACGCACATGACATCCTTGAAATTTTTGGCAGCTGCCCGAATTAAGGAAATACCTCCAATGTCAATTTTTTCAATAATATCTTTCGAGCTAGCACCCGAAGCGACTGTTTTTTCAAAGGGATATAAATCCACAATAACCAAATCAATTTGAGGAATTTTAAAGCGGTCCATTTCTTCAATATCAGAACTGTTATCTTGACGGTTTAAAATACCACCAAAGACTTTTGGGTGCAAGGTTTTGACACGTCCTCCAAGAATAGAAGGGTAGTCTGTTACTGACTCAACTCCCACCACTTCAATTCCTAGTTCATTGATAAATTTTTGAGTTCCCCCAGTGGAATAAATAGTAACCCCTTGCGCTTCTAATTTTTTGACGATGGGTGCCAGGCCATTTTTACTGAACACAGAGATTAGGGCTGAAGAAATTGTTTTGGTATGACTCATTACGAAAAATTAATACCCTCAAAAATAGGAAAATAAAGCGCAAAATAAATCTAGTTTTCAGACAAATACTACAATTTTTTGAACAATACTTTGACTTATTAACAGCTACAGCAAAGTGGCTACTTTTGTACAGATAAATTCTAGAAAAGTCTCATCAGCTTTTGAAAATGGATTGAGCGTATTAGAGTCAATATCAATTTGCCCAATGTTTTCACCTTTGACAAAAATCGGAATTACAATTTCAGATTTTACCTCCAAACTGCAAGCGATATAGTTGTCTTGGGCCTGAACATCTGGAACTACAAAATTTTTATTGCTGACCGCTACTTGACCGCAAATACCTTTACCAAAAGGGATGGTGGAGTGGTCTGTAGGTTTACCAGCATAAGGTCCAAGAATGAGTTCTCGTTTTTTATCATTTTTAAAATAAAAGCCCACCCAATCATAGTGTGGGATTTTGGATTTGAGAGCATCGCAAATTGAGGTAAGTGTTTGATTGACTTCCTTTGAATTTTCAATAAGCACGGTAATTTCAGACTTTAATTTTTCGAACATTTTTTTTATAAAATTAAAAAATCAAAGCATTCAATCTCTTAAAATTCTTAAAATAATATTTTATATAATCATTCTATGGTTTTATTAAAAGTTATAAATTTGTAGTATGAAACCAACACCTTTCATAAAAATTATATCGATTGTATTAGCGGTTGTTGTACTAACAGCCCCTTTTTCTTTAAAGGTGGAGCAACATTTTTGCAAATCAAAGCTAGCTGACATTTCAGCAGTTTCAAAAAAACAGTCATGTTGTAAGAGTACGGACAAACACTTAAGCACCAACCAAAAACCATGTTGTTCTGATTTAAGTTTTGAATTAGATGGATTAGATTTAAAACAAATTTTGACGGCTCACAAGGAAACTGTTCTAACAGTTTTTGCGGAAGTTGTGTCCCTTCAAATTCCCGTTAATTATGGTTTTGCAACGCCCAAAGAATACATTTACAATCACTACAATCCTCCGCCTCTCATTTTTGACATCCAATCAAGGGATCAAGTTTACCGCTTGTGATTTAGAGTTACTCCTTCCAGTATCATGGAACATTTCGTGTTTTTATAAAACAACAACTGTAAATTCTAAAAATAATTTTAAATACATTACAATGAAGTACCTATTCGTTATACTTTTTATTATTCCCTCGCTACTGATTGCCCAAAACAGAGTTATGGGCAAGGTCATAGAGACTGTAGCAGACGGAAGTGCGCTGCCTTTAATGGGCGCTAATGTTATTTGGGAGGGCTCTACAGTAGGAACTTTTTCAGATGAAAACGGTGATTTTATATTGCCTTATGACGCGGCCTACAAAACAATAATCATAAGTTATGTCGGATTTATATCAAAAAAAATCAAAGTAAAAGACCCTGCTGTTTTTTTAAAAATCACATTGATAAACTCAGATGTTTTAGAAGATGTAATTGTGGAGGCGCGTAAGAAAACGACCTCGGTTTCATACATTGCTTCACAAAACATCAGCACCATTAGTAGTGAAGAGCTGTTAAAAGCCGCCTGTTGCAACCTTTCGGAAAGTTTTGAGACAAACCCCTCAATAGATGTTAATTTTTCAGATGCTATCTCTGCGACAAAACAGATTAAAATGCTAGGCTTGACCAGCCCATATATACTCATTACCACTGAAAATATTCCATCGGTTCGAGGTGCTGCCCAGGCCTATGGTTTGAGTTTTGTCCCTGGCAGCTGGGTTGAAAGCATTCAAGTCACTAAAGGCGCTGGCAGTGTGGTCAATGGATTTGAGAGTATCACAGGGCAAATCAACGCAGAGCTTGTCAAGCCCTTAACCGATCCAAAATTATTTGTAAATCTTTATGGATCACTCAATGGAAGATTGGAAATGAATACCCATATAAACACCCGACTAAGTCCGCACTGGAACACTGGGCTTTACATCCACGGAAACAGCCGAAATGAAACCTTTGATAAAAACAAGGATTCCTTTTTAGACATGCCCTTGGCAAAGCAAATTAACCTGATGAATAAGTGGCAGTATACAAATCTTCAAAAAGGACTCATCGGCTTTTTAAATTTTCGTTTTTTAGAGGACCAAAAGCAAACAGGACAAGTTGATTACAATCCTTCTGTTCATAAATTTGGCAGTGATATTTGGGGCAGCGAGGTCGATACAAAACGCTTTGATTTCTCAGGGAAATTCGGATATGTTAACCCAGAAATCCCTTACCAAAGTTTAGGAATTCAGCTGGCTTACAGCTTACATGAACAGCAAGCTTATTTTGGTAACCGTATTTACGATATTAATCACAAAAGCGTCTACTCTAACTTAGTGTATAACTCTATCATCAGCGATTCACGTCATAAAATAAAAACAGGCTTGAGCTTGACTCACGATTCTTACCGAGAAGAGGTGGATGTAGATACCTACAATAGAAACGAAAATTCTATTGGCGGTTTTTTTGAATATTCCTATGATAATTTGGACAACTTTAATCTCACGGCAGGGCTCAGGCTAGACCATCATAATTTGCTGGGAAACTTTTTAACGCCGCGTTTGCACCTCCGTTATGCACCTTGGGGGAAATCAGCCTTGCGTTTTTCTATTGGACGTGGAAAACGTGCTGCCAATATTTTTGCAGAAAATCAGAGGCTTTTTGCTTCAAATAGAGCGATTAATATTCAAAACAACAATGGACTTGTTTATGGTTTGGATCCTGAAATTGCGTGGAATTACGGCCTTTCATTGCTTCAGGGTTTTAATCTTTTTGAACGCAAAGCAGATATTCTTATAGACTTTTACAGAACTGATTTTAAAAATCAAGTGGTTGTGGATTATGAAACGCCCACAGAAATAAACTTTTACAATCTTCGCGGAGACAGCTATGCCAATAGTTTACAGCTTGAATTTAACTACAATCCATTCAATAATTTAAATTTTAAAACCGCTTTTAAGCATTACGATGTCAAAACAAGGTATAACAGTGGTGAATTGCAAAAGCCATTGACCCCAAGGCAACGATTTTTCGCCAATCTTTCTTATGAATTGATAACAGCTAAAAACCCGGGGTCATGGAAGTTCGATGCGACCTACAACTGTATGGGGAGTCAGAGGTTTCCCTCAACAGCACAAAATCCCCAAGCTTTTCAATTGGCTGTAAATTCTCCCTCATTTTCGACACTTAATGCTCAAATAACAAAAGTGTTCTCAAATCAATTTGAAGTTTATTTTGGCGGAGAAAACATAACGAATTACAGCCAAAAAAACCCAATTTTAGGGGCTGAAAACCCCTTTGGATCAAATTTTGATAGTACTTTTGTATATGGACCAATTTTTGGAAGTATGTATTACGCAGGTCTGCGATTTAAATTGAACTGATAACTAAAATAAGATGATATGAGATTAGTAAAACTCACGGCAGTGTTCTTGCTGTTGACATCAATAGCATACACTCAAAATAACAACTCTAAAACAATTCTTGAAGTTGATGGGGTTTGTGGGATGTGTAAAAAGCGTATTGAAAAGGCCAGTCTAAAAACCAAAGGGGTTAAATCGGCTGTTTGGAATTTGGAAACACATCAATTACAGCTTATTTACAATGCACGGAAAGTTGATATAGAAACCATAAAATCGAATATTACAGCAGTTGGACATGATACAAAAACATTGAAGGCTTCTGTTGAAGCCTACGAAAAATTGGACAACTGTTGCAGGTACCGAGATTTGAAAGTTGTTAAAGATCACAAACTTTAATTCTAATTTCACAAATAAAAAAAGCGCTGTTATAACAGCGCTTTTTTTATTTGTAAGATTTAAAAAAATATTACATCATTCCAGGCATTCCACCGCCACCCATTGGAGGCATGGCTGGTGCATCTTCTTTGATGTCGATCAAAGCACACTCTGTAGTCAGTATCATACCGGCAACTGATGCTGCATTTTCCAAGGCGACACGAGTTACTTTTTTGGGGTCAATAATACCTGCTTTAAGCATGTCTACATAGGCGTCTCCTTTGGCATCATATCCAAAATCTCCTTTGCCCTCAGCAACTTTATTTATAACGACACTGCCTTCGCCTCCAGCATTGTCAACAATGGTGCGAAGTGGAGATTCAATGGCTCTTGAAACAATTTGAATTCCAGTCACTTCATCAAGATTGACATCATTGATTTTTTCAAGAGTTTTTTGCGCCCTTACTAATGCCACTCCACCACCGGCAACAATGCCTTCCTCAACAGCGGCTCGTGTGGCGTGTAAAGCGTCATCTACACGGTCTTTTTTCTCTTTCATTTCTACTTCACTTGCTGCGCCAACATAAAGGACAGCAACACCACCCGCCAATTTGGCCAAGCGTTCTTGTAGTTTTTCTTTGTCGTAATCACTTGTGGTGCTCTCAATCTGATTTTTTATTTGATTGACACGCGCTTTGATATCAGTCGCCTTTCCAGATCCATTGACAATCGTTGTATTGTCTTTGTCAATGGTCACAGTTTCGGCAGTACCCAACATTTCAAGATCGGCATTTTCAAGTGAAAAACCCCGTTCCTCAGAAATGACGGTTCCACCGGTAAGAATTGCAATGTCTTCCAACATCGCTTTGCGTCTGTCACCAAATCCAGGTGCTTTAACCGCCGCAATTTTAAGCCCACCTCTTAATTTATTGACAACCAATGTGGCCAGAGCTTGACCTTCAACGTCTTCTGCAATAATTAACAATGGACGCCCAGACTGAGCCACGGGTTCTAGAATGGGTAAAATTTCTTGAAGGTTTGAAATTTTCTTATCAAACAATAAGATGTAGGGGTTCTCCAAATCAGCAATCATTTTATCTGAATCCGTCACAAAATAAGGGCTCAAGTAGCCACGATCAAATTGCATTCCTTCTACTACATCAACATAGGTGTCGGTTCCTTTGGCTTCTTCAACAGTGATGACCCCTTCTTTTCCAACTTTCCCAAAAGCTTCCGCAATTAATTCGCCAATGGTCATGTCGTTGTTGGCAGAGATGGAAGCAATCTGCATGATTTTTTCAGATGAATTTCCAACTTTTTTGGCTTGTTTTTCTAAGTCTGCAACGATGGCTTGTACCGCCTTGTCAATACCGCGCTTAAGGTCCATCGGATTGGCACCAGCAGCGACATTTTTAAGACCTTCTTTTACTATTGCTTGCGCTAGAACAGTGGCGGTTGTCGTTCCATCTCCTGCTAGATCATTTGTTTTTGAAGCAACCTCTTTAACCATCTGTGCACCCATGTTTTCAAGTGCATCTTCGAGCTCTACTTCTTTAGCAACGGAGACCCCGTCTTTTGTCACTTGGGGTGCACCAAAGCTTTTACTAATAATTACGTTGCGTCCTTTGGGGCCAAGGGTTACTTTTACAGCATTGGCCAGCGCGTCAACGCCGCGTTTCAATCCGTCGCGTGCGTCTATGTCAAATTGAATATCTTTTGCCATTTTTTATTTTTTAAATTTATACAATTGCAAGAAGATCGCTCTCTCGCATTATTAAATAATCTTGACCTTCGAATTTTAATTCAGTTCCAGCATATTTGCCATACAGAACTGTATCGCCTACACTGACAGTCATTTTTTCATCTTTGGTGCCATTTCCAACGGCAACAATTTTACCTTTTTGTGGCTTCTCTTTGGCATTGTCAGGAATGATAATACCAGAAGCAGTTTTGGTTTCTGCAGCCATAGGTTCAACAAGAACTCTATCTGCTAAAGGTTTGATTTTTAAAGCCATACTACTAATTAATTTATTGATTTTTATATTTCAAATTTTACTAAAATTGTGCCATTTGTAAATGACTGACAAACTTTCAGTCTTAAAGCGATAGCAATGGCCGTAGGGCCGTTTACACAACTTAGACTACTCGGGAGCTTCAACAGCATTGCCCAATGGAATTTCTTCAGCGGGTACTTCAGAGCTAGGAATGGATGTATTGGTATCAGGATCTAGAGCTTTGGATTCTTGACTTGAGTCAGGCCCCACAATAGACAAGTTTGAAAGCAGGATCAAAGCGAGGAGCAAGATGGCTAGCGCCCAAGTGCTCTTGTCTAGAAAATCAGTCGTTTTTTTAACGCCTCCCAATTGTTGGCCACCACCCCCACCAAATGAGGACGAAAGGCCACCACCTTTTGGGTTTTGAACCATGATCACGACCACCAATAAAAAGGCCACAATAACAATTAATATTAAAAATATAGAGAACGTACTCATGTGTTTTTATTTTTTGCTTGAATTTTTTTTATTGCTTTAATTTGGTCTGCAAATAAACTACTTTTTTCTGGATATTTCAAACTTAAAATCTTGTAGGATTGTAGGGCTTTTTTGAAGTTTTTTTGTTCGAGATAAATTCTGGCAAGCGTTTCAGTCATCAATGCGATGGGTTCTAAATCTGGGTCACTGGCTAAATCTTCAATCGGCTCTGATTTTTTTTGGGGTTGTATTTTTGGGTTTTTAGCGATAAAGGCATCAATTAAATTAATATTTTTTTGCTGTTTTGGGCTAGATTCTAGATTGTTATTGGAGCGATCAATTGGCGATATTTTTGTAAGTTTTAGCCATTGAGAAAAGGAATGTGCCTCCCCTTTATCAAATTTTAAAGGCATTCCCAAATTCAACACCTCTTCTTCTTTTTTATCTTTAACTTCTAAAGTATTGGTAAGGCCTGGAGATTGTATTGAAACATCTTCAAAATCTAAGACTGGAATGGTTTTTAAACCCTCGTGGTTTTGTTTTATTTGCTCTGCAACCGCATTTTGCACAAAGGAATCCGAGGTGATAAAATCAAATAAAACACTGCGATCACTGGTATAGGCTGCGGTTGTTTTTAGGCTTTTATTGTATTTAAAACTTTCTTGATTTTTCAATCCTTTAAGATAAAGGGCTCGCGCTGCCTGGAAGTACGGAAATTCTTTTACAATTGATGCAATTTGTTCAGTCTCCTCCAAGCTTAAACGGGAAGATAGTGTTAATAAATTTGAAAAATTTGTTCTGTTCATACTACCAGTTGGCTAAAGAGGCATTGATGATGTCTTGGGTGATGCGCTCGTAAATTTCATTTATAGCGGTCGTTTTTTGTGATCCAATGAGTTGGGCACTTCCAGCGTAATCGTAAAAAAAGGAAAATCGCTTTTCAAAGTCTGCTTCTTCGTCATTTTTATTAAAAAACCGAACATTAATACTTATGGTGAGTCGGTTTTGTGCGGCTGTATTATTGGCGGTTGCCGTGGTTGGAGAGATGCGGTATTCAACAATCTCTCCCTCGTAAAGAATGTCCGCATTGTATTTTACCAAGGATAAATTGGTTTGATTTAAAATGATGTCTTGCAATGCTAATGTGAAGTCCCTTTCAATTCCAGGCTCAATTAAATTGGCTGTATTTTGAAAGTAATTGACCTGAAATGTCTTGGTATCGCTCCCAATTGAAATCCCAGTAAAGGAATAGGACCCACAACCTAAAACGGCTAGACATATACTGACTAAAATTACTCTCTTGTTGATGCTAAAGGTCATATTGTTTGATTTTGCGGTAGAGTGTACGTTCTGAAATTCCAAGTTCATCAGCCGCCAATTTTCGCTTACCCTTGTGACGATCCAAAGATTTTTTTATCAATTCAAGCTCTTTGTCGTGTAGGGATAGGGTTTCTTCTTCCTCATCAATATCTTCAATAAAATCATAATTTTCATTTGGTTTTACGATTTCTATGGTTTCGTTTTTCTGGTTTGATTCTGAGAGAGATAAAATTTGACTTTCGTGCTTTGAATTACTGAGGTTTTGATCTTTGTATATTTTTTGTATCAAGTGTTCATTTTTTTCTTGAACATCTTTGTGATTGTCATTTTCCATCAACTCAAGAGTGAGTTTTTTTAGATCATTTAAATCGCTTTTCATGTCAAAGAGAACTTTATATAAAATTTCTCTTTCGTTTGAAAAGTCACTGCCAGACGTTTCTTTGTTTACAATCGCAGGTAATTGTGTGCCCATATCAGGCAGGTAGCCTTTGAGTACAGAGGCCGCAATGTCTCTATTAGACTCAAGGACCGAAACTTGTTCTGCCACATTCCTCAATTGACGGACATTCCCACTCCATCGGTAATTTTGTAGGAGTTGAACTGCATCGTCGAGTAAACGAATGGTCGGCATTTTATACTTAAGTGCAAAATCACTTGAAAATTTTCGAAATAATAAATGAATGTCTTGTTTTCTTTTGCGCAAAGCTGGAATTGGAATTTCAATGGTACTCAAACGGTAGTATAAATCTTCTCTAAACTTTTCTTTTTTTATCGCTTCAAACATTTGAATATTGGTAGCAGCAACGATTCGAACATTCGTTTTTTGAACTTTACTAGACCCCACTTTGATAAATTCGCCATTTTCAAGCACACGCAACAATCTTACTTGGGTGGTCAAAGGCAATTCCCCAACCTCATCCAGAAAAATGGTTCCGCCATCCGCCACTTCAAAATATCCAGATCGTGTTTGACTGGCGCCTGTAAAAGCCCCTTTTTCGTGTCCAAAAAGTTCGCTATCAATGGTTCCCTCCGGGATTGCTCCACAATTCACGGCAATGTATTTTCCGTGTTTGCGGTGTGAAAGTTGGTGAATAATTTTAGGTATCGCTTCTTTTCCAACCCCACTTTCTCCTGTAACCAATACGGAAATATCCGTGGGCGCTACCTGCAGCGCTTTCTCAATGGCACGATTCAAGCCAATGTCATTTCCTATGATGCCAAATCGTTGTTTTATGGATTGAACGGTTTCCATCTCTTAATTGTTTTTTGAATAATCAATTGCTTTTCCCTTAAGTGTTGCACTTGTACAGTCTTCAATTTTCACCATCACATAGTCGCCAATATCATAGTGTTCTTTTGGAAATACAACCATGGTGTTTTGAGGGTTTCGACCGGCCCAGTCTGCCTCAGATTTTTTTGAACTTTTTTCAATGAGGACTTCGGTAAATTGTCCTAGAAATTCTTGAGTTCTATCTAAACTGTGTTTTTGTTGTAAGTCAACGACTTCTTGCAAGCGGCGTTTTTTAATTTTCTCTGGAATGTCATCTTTTAATTTTCTCGCAGCCATGGTTCCAGGGCGCTCAGAGTATGAAAACATATAGCCAAAACTGTATTTCACATACGCCATAAGACTCAAAGTGTCTTTGTGGTCTTGTTCCGTTTCACTTGGGAAACCACATATTAAATCGTGAGAAATTGCACAGTCTGGCAAGTGGGTTTTGATATTGTCAATGAGTTCGAAATAATCCTCTCTGCTGTGTTGGCGGTTCATGGCTTTTAAAATTCGGTTGCTACCGCTTTGCACTGGCAAGTGAATATAATTGCAAATATTTTCATATTTGGCCATGGTCTTTATCACATCGATGGACATATCTTGTGGGTTGGAGGTAGAAAAACGAAACCGCATTTTGGGTTGGGAATTGGCACACAAGTCTAGAAGTTTTGAAAAATCGGTGGCGGTTACTTTTTGTAAGTCCGAAGCTTTTTTAAAATCTTTTTTTAGTCCACCACCATACCAAAGGTAACTGTCAACGTTTTGACCTAATAATGTCACTTCTTTATAACCTTTTAGTCTTAAATCATTGATTTCAGCAAGGATGCTTTGAGGATCTCTACTGCGTTCTCGCCCTCTAGTAAAAGGCACTACGCAAAACGTACACATATTATCGCAACCTCGTGTGATGGAAACAAAGGCAGTCACCCCATTTGAGTTCAATCTTACGGGGGCAATGTCACCATAGGTTTCTTCTTTTGAAAGCAATACGTTTACGGCACTGTGACCATCCTCAATTTCGGCGATGAGATTTGGTAAGTCTTTATAAGCATCGGGTCCTACGACCAAGTCTACAATTTTTTCTTCTTCAAGAAATTTACTTTTTAAGCGCTCCGCCATACATCCTAAAACACCAACTTTCATTTTAGGGTTTTGTCGCTTAACAGCATTGTATTTTTGAAGGCGTTTGCGAACCGTTTGTTCTGCTTTATCTCTGATTGAGCAAGTATTGACCAGCACCAAATCAGCATCTTCCAATTTCACTGTGGTGTTATAGCCTTCTTTGTGTAAAATAGAGGCTACAATTTCACTGTCGCTAAAGTTCATTTGACAGCCATAGCTTTCGATGAATAGCTTCTTGGTGTTTTCTCTTTTCGGTGCTAGTGTTAGAGAAGTGCCTTGTTTGGCCTCGTTTATGACTTTTTCCATCAGTAGTGATTGCGATTTTTTGGAATTAATGGTCAAAGATACAATTTTTTAAATTTTATGACAAAGTGTCATGTTTAAAATTGTAATATATATTTGAAAGTGCCAACAATAAAGGCTATTTTTCAAAAAAAAATTATGAAAAGGATTGACAATACGTATCAAAAGATCGCCAATGCAATGCCTATTGATTTTTCAGAGTTGTTTAACGAATCTATCGCAGTGTTTAAGACCGTATGGCTTCAGGGGGTTCTAGTGCAGCTTATAGGGTTGATTCTAAGTGCTCCATTGTTGATACTAAATCTTAGCTTTGACTTTAATAATATTGGGCAGAGTACCAATTCAGAATTCGCTTCTCCCTTGCCCCTTGACATTTTTGAAAGTGATTCTGTTCTGAGCTATTCGCTTCTTTTTGTATTGATTTTTTTATTGTCTATTGCGACCAACATAGTGTCTTTCGGTTTTTTTAGAATTATCAAGCAAATGGACTGTGGTCAAGGATTTGTATTTTTAGATTTTTTCTACTTTTTTAAAGCCAAGGAATTGAAAAAAGCCATTTTATTGGTGTTGATTTATTTTGGAATCACCATGGTTGCTTTGTTGTTGTTTGTGCTGCCCATTTTTTATGTTATGATTCCACTGATGTTTTTGGCGCCTGTGTTTGCTTACAACTCTGAACTAAAAATATCAGAAATTATTAAATTAACTTTTAAATTAGGCCATAAAAAATGGGGTCTGACATTTGTCACAACCCTATTAAATATTCTTTTGATATATATATTAACCATTGCTACTTGCGGGTTAGGGGCTCTGTTTTTTGGTTGTTTTGTCCAAATTCCAATTTATATAATTTATAAAAAAACCATTGGGGTTGAGGCTGCTTAATGTTATTTAAATAATTGATTTTCATTGCATTAAATAATTTTATTTCTTTTAATTTTAATTTTGTTGTGAGCTTGTATTTTCAATTTTGGGAAAAATTTAAAAACTACAATCGAAAAAAAAATCTACATTTGTGGCTTCAATAAACCTCCCTATGGCCAAAAATCTTGTTATTGTAGAGTCGCCTGCCAAGGCCAAGACCATCGAAAAATTTTTAGGAAAAGACTTTAAAGTTGCATCCAGTTTTGGACATATTGCGGACCTTCCATCCAAAGAGCTGGGGGTTGATGTAGAGGGTGATTTTTCCCCAAAATATGAAGTTACTAAAGATAAAAAAGCGGTTGTAAAAACTTTGAAAGATCTGGCTAAAAAAGCGGAGATCGTTTGGTTGGCAAGTGATGAGGACCGAGAAGGAGAAGCCATCGCATGGCATTTAGCTGAAACACTAAAGCTCGATAAGTCCAAGACCAAACGTATTGTGTTTCATGAAATTACAAAATCGGCCATTGAAAAAGCTGTTGAGAACCCACGCAGCATAGATTACGACCTGGTAGATGCACAACAAGCCCGCCGTGTACTAGATAGAATTGTAGGCTATGAGCTTTCCCCAGTACTTTGGCGAAAGGTCAAAGGCGGCCTTTCCGCGGGCAGAGTACAATCCGTTTCTGTGCGATTAATTGTAGAGCGCGAGCGAGAAATACAAGCCTTTAGAACCATGAGCTTCTACAGAGTTGAAGCCCGTTTCACCACCTCTAAAGCACAGGTTTTTAAAGCCAAACTTTCCAAAGCGTTTGACACAAAACAAGAAGCCAAAACATTTTTAGAAAAGAATACCAATGCAGAATTTACGGTTTCTGCCTTGGATAAAAAACCCGCTAAAAAATCCCCAGCACCCCCGTTTACAACCTCGACATTACAACAAGAGGCTGCACGTAAATTGTATTTTTCTGTTAGTAAAACCATGAATATGGCCCAGCGTTTATACGAGGCTGGACTCATTACTTATATGCGTACTGATAGTGTAAATTTATCTCAAGAAGCTAGAAGTGCAGCTGCCAAGGAAATTGCCACAGCTTATGGAGACGCCTACAGTACTCCAAGAAATTTTAAAGGCAAAGCCAAAGGGGCTCAAGAAGCGCATGAAGCCATACGCCCCACTAATTTCTCCACCCATTCAGTGGCAGTTGAGCGAGACCAAGCCAGGCTTTATGAGTTGATCTGGAAACGCGCCATTGCCTCTCAAATGGCTGAGGCAAAATTGCAACGGACCAATGTCAAAATAGCCACTAAAGCGCATGATAAGATTTTTACAGCCAATGGAGAAGTCATCACTTTTGATGGATTTTTAAAAGTTTATTTAGAGGGGACTGATGATGAAAATACCGAGCAAGAGGGCATGCTACCAGCCATGGAATTGAATGAAGTTTTGACAAACAACGCAATTGTTGCAACTGAGCGTTTTTCAAGACCTCCTTACCGTTTTACTGAAGCTTCCTTGGTAAAGAAATTAGAAGAGCTGGGCATAGGACGGCCTTCTACTTACGCACCGACGATTTCTACCATCCAAAACAGAAATTATGTAGAAAAGGGCAGTGTTGAAGGTCAACAAAGATCCTACAATGTAATGACACTTGCGTCTGCGGACCTCTCGGAAACATTACAGACAGAAAAATATGGTTCGGACAAAGGGAAGTTGGTTCCCACAGATATTGGTATGATTGTCACGGATTTTTTAGTGAATCATTTTGAAGCCATTTTAGATTATAATTTTACGGCCAAGGTAGAGGCGGACTTTGATGCCATTGCTACCGGTAAGGCAGATTGGACTGAAATGATGAAGCGCTTTTATGGCAATTTCCATCCCCAAGTTGAAGATGTACGTCAAAATGCCAACCGTGAATCTGGAGAACGTATTTTAGGAAAAGACCCTGGTACAGGCCGTCAAATCAGCGTGCGTTTGGGTAAATTTGGCCCCATGGCTCAAATTGGAACAACAGATGACGAGGAAAAGCAGATTTTCGCATCAGTTCCTCCGAATTTCCAGCTCAGCTCTATTACTTTTGAGCAAGCCTTGGATTTATTTAAATTACCCAAGGATTTAGGGCTTTATAAAAATGAGGATGTTTTGGTTAACAATGGCCGGTTTGGCCCCTATGTCAAGCATGGGAAAAAATTCATCTCGCTTCCAAAAGGCATGGATCCACTGAGAATTGAAATCGAAGAAGCCATTGAAATTATCGAACAAAAAGCCAAGGCTGACGCCCCCATCTATGAATACGAAGGGCTTCCAGTTCAAAAGGGTAAAGGTCGTTTTGGACCCTTTATAAAATGGAATGATATGTTTATCAACGTCAATAAAAAATACGATTGGGACAACCTTTCATCCGATGATATTGAAACCCTTATTAAAGACAAAATCCAAAAGGAAATTGATAAAATTGTCCACGACTGGAGTGAGGAAGGCATTCGCGTTGAAAAAGCACGATGGGGAAGGCATCACATCATAAAGGGAAAAACTAAAATCGAGCTTCCAAAAACAGTCGATGCTGCTAAACTTACCCTAAAGGAAGTCCAATTAATTATTGAAAAAAAGACCCCTAAAAAAAAGATTAAAAAAGGCTCAAAAAAGAATTAATTGATGAATACCAACCTGCTTTCTCCAATTTCTGACCGCCTTGTTGAGGTTCTTAAATTATCTCATTTCCAGACGCTAGGTAGAAAGCTAAAGATACATGAATCTGATAATTTTCCCGACTTAGAAGGTGTGGACATTGCAATTGTGGGAGTTTTAGAATCTAGGAATTCTGAAAATTGTCTGGAAACCTCCTTTAATTTAACTGAGATTCGCAATTCATTGTACCGTTTGTTCCCTGGGAACTGGTCGAGCCAAATTGCAGATTTAGGTGATATTCTAATGGGCGATCGCGTAGAGGATACTTACTTTGCACTTTCAGAAACGGTTTCAAACCTTCTGAAAAAAAAGATCATTCCAGTTATCATTGGGGGGAGTCAAGACCTTACCTATGCGCAGTACCGGGCGTATGACAAAGTCAAGCCTATGATTAATATTGTCAATGTTGATAAAAGTTTTGATTTGGGTGATTCATCAAAACCGATATCAAACCGCAGTTATATTGGAAAGGTTATTTTAGAAAAGCCCTACAATTTGTTTAATTATTCCGCTTTGGGCTATCAAACTTATTTCAACGCTCAGGAAGAAATAGACTTGATGGAAAAATTATATTTTGAATATTATAGACTCGGTGATCTACATTCTGATATAAAAACTGTCGAGCCGGTGATGAGAGATGCCGATTTGGTAACAGTTGATTTAAACTCGGTTAGATGTTCTGAAGTAAATATCAAACAGAAATATTCCCCAAATGGCTTTGATGGGCAAGAAATTTGCGCTGCAACACGCTATGCTGGCATCAGCAACAGAGTTAGTTCATTCGGCATATATGAATACAACCCATCTCCAGATGATGAAGCGACGACCATGCTAATCGCACAGATGATTTGGTATTTTATAGAAGGATTTAATTGCAGAGTAAATGACGATAACTTTGAAAACTTAGATGAATTTAACAAATATACCGTTCTAGTACAAGGGCACGAACTCATTTATTATAAGAGCTTAAAAACCGGACGTTGGTGGATTCAAACGCCATTAACCAACAATTTAAATACTAAACGCAGCAAATACACGTTATTAGCTTGCACGCAAAGCGATTATGACATTGCTATTAAAGGTCAAATTCCTGAGCGTTGGTACAAGGCCTATAAAAAAGGCTGACCCGATTTAGTTTAACATTCAATTGAGAATATTAAACGAAAAAAAGTTGTAATTTTAAAAATATATAGATAAGTTTACCATCTTAAACTTTAAAGGTTAAATCAACCTCTACAGATATACTATGAAAAAAACCATATTTTTAGTTTTAGCTTCAATTCTTTTTTTTGGATGTGGAAGCAAAAATAAAGGAAAGGGAGAGCTGATCGGTGTCAAAGGTAAAAGATGGCATCCTGAAAAACCCTACGGCATGAGTTTGATTCCCGGAGGTGCCTTTGTAATGGGAAAATCTGACGACGATATTGTAGATCTTCAAGACGCTCCAACAAGAACCGTCAGTGTACGCTCCTTCTATATGGACGATACTGAGATTACCAACAGCGAATACAGACAGTTTGTCGAGTGGGTTAGAGACTCTATTTTGCGAGATAAACTTGCAGATTTAGCCGATCTAGAAGGTAAAACTCAAGAAGATGACGGTATCGGTGCTTATGCTTACGTCGATTCTGGAGATCCTGAAGATTTATCCCCTTACGAGCAGTATATGCTCGATACTTATGGAGATGAGCAACGCAAAATTAACAGAGACGTGGATTTAATCTTTGATGCTGAGGATTACCCAGACGTGTTGTATGCAGAAGTTATGGACGGGATGTACCTCCCGCCAGATGAATGGTACAATGGGCAACGAACATGGGATGTCAGTCAATTTGAGTTTCAATACACTTATATGGATATTGAGGACGCAGCAAACTACAAGGAACTCAAACGCAGTGATTTTATAGACAAATACCCTATTAAAGTTTACCCTGACACAACTGTATGGATACGAGATTTTGAATACGCTTATAACGTTCCAATGCACAATGATTATTTTTGGCATGAGGCTTATGGAGATTACCCAGTGGTTGGAATAACTTGGGAACAAGCTGATGCTTTTTGTCAATGGAGAACGCTCAATAAGAATACATATCAAAAAGGTAAGAAAAAGCAAAACGTCAATATGTTTAGATTGCCTTCAGAAGCCGAGTGGGAATATGCAGCCAGAGGTGGTTTAGAAGGCGCCACATTTCCTTGGGGAGGCCCTTATGCTAAAAATGACCGTGGGTGCTTTTTGGCAAATTTTAAACCCTTGAGAGGTAACTATGCTGCAGATCAAGCGCTCTACACTGTTGAAGCAGACGCTTATGAGCCAAATGACTACGGCTTGTACAATATGGCTGGGAATGTTTCAGAATGGGTCAATTCATCCTACAATTCCTCCTCTTATGAATTTTCTGCATCGTTCAATCCAAATATAAACGATAAAGAAAACCCTAAAAAAATAATTCGTGGTGGCTCGTGGAAAGACGTTGCTTACTTTCTACAAGTGAGTACTCGGGATTATGAGTATGCAGATTCTGCAAGGAGTTTTATCGGTTTTAGAACGGTGCAAGATTATCTTGGAGCCGATGCAACTGCGAACGCAGCAACCAATTAAAATAATATTAAATACAATTTAACTTTGAAAAATAACAAATTATGGCTTTAAAAATCAACAAAAAAGAAATGAATATGGCATACGGTCTTGGAGCTGCCGTTGTAATTATTGGTGCATTAATGAAAATTATTCACAAAGATCTTGGCCCACTGTCTGGCAACACTCTCCTTACAATTGGTCTTGTTACCGAAGCGATAATTTTCGCATTATCTGCTTTTGATCCCCCTGAAGAAGGCTATAAATGGGAAAACGTCTATCCTGCTTTGGTCGGCGATGACGCTGCTGCAGAAGAAACAATGTCTGTAAAAGCCCCTGAGGCCCTTCAAAAAAAATACAATGAGCAGATTAGTAAGGCAACAGATCAAATGAAATCAATCAATGATCTTTATAAATCACAATTAGAAAGCGCTTCTAAGCAAGCAGAAATTAATACAGAATCCATAGAAAATGCCAATAAAGTCAAAGAGCAAATGGAATCTCTAGCCTCTAACTTATCTTCTCTCAATGGTGTTTACGGAGGTATGTTGTCAGCAATGACCACAAAAAAATAAAAGTTGTTTTTTAACAATAATTAATAATAATTTTAAATTTTTAGAAAATGGCTGGAGCTAAAGAAAGTCCAAGGCAAAAAATGATCAACCTAATGTATTTGGTTTTCATTGCAATGTTGGCGCTTAATATGTCTAAGGAGGTATTACAATCTTTTGGAATGATCTCTGAACAAGTTGAAACTAACAATCTTTCTCTATCAGATCGTATTGTTACTTTTGAAAAAACAATTGATATCAATTTTGACAAAGAACCAAAGACCTGGCAAGAAAAGAAATCAGCAAAAGACGAACTCAAAAAAATAACATCCAAGTTTGTTGGCTACTTAAACAGTCTTCCCAGACCCGACATGCCGATGAAATTTGTCAAAGGCATCAAAGACTCCATAGTTGATTATGAAATTATGGATAAACCTGATTTCTATGATGAAAAGTTTTTTATTGGAGAAACTTTTACAGATGAAGGAAAAGAATTTATTCGAGAAATAGTATCTTTTAGAGACGATTTTGTAGCGCTTGTAGATTCTCTTAATCAGGGTAAATCTGATGAAAATTATGCCACTCTCGTAACCCAAATTAACGACCTATTAAAACCGGACGAAAAGGTGGTAAATCGCGATGGTGTAAGCATGGACTGGATTAGATATCACTACGAAGGATTTCCAGAAGTGGCATCAAATACAAAACTAACAGTACTAAAAGCCAATGCACTAGGGTTTCAAGCAGAATTACTTTCAGCCATGATTGGCGGGCAGTATAAAATCAATGCCACTCTTGCAAACTTTGATGCTTATGTTGTTTCTGATCGAAGTGCATATTTCCCTGGCTCAAAATTTTCTGGGAAAATTATCTTGGGCAAGAAATCTAAGAATCTCGAGCCTCAATCCGTTGAGATAAACAGCGAACAATTGGATCCAAGAAAGTCTTTAAATGAGGACGGTGCCATTGTTCTAGATTTCCCTGTAGGAGGCGTTGGAACTCGTGAAATTACTGGGAATGTTGTTTTTGTTGAAGGTGATAACGAACCAATAACCATCCCAGTCAGTGCCAAGTACGATGTCATTCCAAAACCAAACGCTGCTTCTGTAGAAGTTATTGGTAGAAATACATTGTTTAGAAATTTTGACAATGAAGTCATTATTTCTGTTCCTGGAATACCATCAAATTCTGTCAAATTATCTACAACAGAGAATAACGCTGTAATTACTGGCAATAGAGATGGGCTTTACAAGATCAGACCCTCGAAAGGAAAAGAGATTGATTTAATTATAAGTGGAGTCTTTAGTGGTGGCGATAAGTTCAGCGACAAAAAGAAGTTTTTTATCCGAAGAGCTCCAGAGCCCACAGTTCTTTTTAATGGTCTAGAAACAGGTAAAATGGCTAGAAGAAGCATTTCGAATTCTGCCGTTTCTGCTATATATCCACCAGCTTATGGAATTTCTAAATCAGTTGTAATAAGTTCGTTTAATATTAAAATTGGCGCTAGGACTTTTGAATGTACTGGTAACAGACTTTCCGCTGCTGCTAAGAAATACCTTCAAAGAGCTCCAAAGGGCTTTGACGTTTCAATCAAAGATATTTTATACGTTGGAATAACTTCTGGTAAAAAGACCTTAGGACCATCCATAACAATTAATTAAAATAAAATGAAAAAATTATTTTTAGTCTTACTGGCGCTACCTATTTTCTGTTTTTCACAAATGCCAGCGAATCTTTTAAACACAAAATCATCCAAGGATATTGAAAATGTTTCAAAGATCACTGAAGAATCGGATACACCTTTGCAG
>PBQM01000068.1 GCA_002725015.1 Flavobacteriaceae bacterium
GTATGTGTGCGCGTTCCTCAGCTTTTCTCAATTCATATTTAGTTCTGCGAACAACAACTTCATGGCGATGCTCCACGAAATGATGAATCATATCTTTGAGATTTAACATCTCGGGACGCCCATTTACCAGTGCAATGTTATTGACACTGAAAGAAGATTGCAAAGCGGTGTATTTAAACAGTTTGTTAAGTACAATATTTGGGATGGCATCTCGCTTTAGAACATATACGATGCGCATTCCATTGCGATCTGATTCGTCGCGAATGGTTGAAATTCCGTCTAATTTTTTGTCGTTGACGAGATCTGCAGTTTTCTTGATCATATCGGCCTTGTTGACCTGATAAGGAATTTCATTGACAATGATACACTCTCGCCCATTGACTTCTTCAATGTTGGCTTTGGCTCGCATGACAATGCGGCCTCGACCTGTTTCAAAAGCCTCTTTAACACCGTCATATCCGTAAATGATACCCCCTGTTGGAAAATCAGGTGCTTTTACATATTGAATGAGTTCTTCAATTTCAATATTGTTGTTATCGATATAAGCAGTGATACCATCCACGACTTCAGAAAGATTGTGAGGTGGCATATTGGTAGCCATACCAACCGCAATTCCAGAAGCACCGTTGACTAACAGACCAGGAATCCGAGTCGGTAGGACGGTCGGCTCTTTGAGTGTGTCGTCGAAATTGAGTTTGTGATCGACTGTTTCCTTTTCAATATCTGCCAACATGTCTTCAGATATTTTGCGCATTCGGGCTTCTGTATAACGCATGGCAGCAGGACTGTCTCCGTCTATAGAACCAAAATTTCCTTGTCCGTCCACCAACATATAACGCAAACTCCACTCCTGAGCCATACGCACCATAGTGTCATAAACAGAAGTATCGCCGTGGGGGTGGTATTTACCAAGCACCTCACCAACAATTCGGGCTGACTTTTTGTGGGCTGTATTGGACCTTACACCCAACTCATGCATGCCGTATAAAACGCGGCGATGAACGGGTTTTAAACCATCACGAACGTCTGGCAAAGCTCTTGAAACAATCACTGACATCGAATAATCGATGTAGGCGGATTTCATTTCATCTTCAATATTAATTGGAATTAACTTTTCTCCTTCAATCATATGTAAATTTTGTTGTGATAATTACGCTTTAGCTAATATAAAAATTTCAAAGCTTTTAGGGTTAAAAAAGAAGCAGTTTTTTAGGTGATTTTATCAACAATTTAGAGGGTTTTTAAGTTGACAAATTAGAGTTTAAATATTTTGATTTTAATTTGTTTTTGTTATGATTTGAGTCGTGTTTATTTTTTAAGATTTAGTTTTGATTTTAGACTTATAAAATTTGTATTTTTACAAAAATTATTTGAATGGATGATAACTTTTCACCCCGAGTCAAGGATGTGATCTCTTTCAGCAAGGAAGAGGCTTTGCGCCTTGGACACGATTTTATCGGAACAGAACACCTAATGCTTGGCCTGCTGCGCGATGGTCAAGGCAAAGCCGTGGAAATCCTCAACGCGCTCGACATTGATCTGAGCCAGCTCAGACGAAAAGTTGAAATTTTAAGCCCTGCCAATCCCAACATCAGCATATCTGCCAATGAAAAGAAGAATTTACACCTTACAAGGCAAGCTGAGCGCGCTCTAAAAACAACGTTTTTAGAGGCCAAGTTATTTCAGAGTAAATCCATCAATACTGCACACCTGTTGCTTTGTGTTCTAAGAAATGAAAACGACCCTACAACAAAACTTTTAAATAAACTTCGGATCAATTACGACAACGTAAAAGAACAGTTTAAGCAAATAATAGCCGACGATAGTTCCACATATACAGAGTCTCCAACTGCCGAATCTTTTTCCAGCAGCGAAGCTGAGGATTCCAAGGACAACGAGGGTGGATTTTCTCAAAACATATCCTCAAAGACAAATAAAAAATCCAAAACACCTGTTCTAGATAATTTTGGCCGTGATTTAACAGCCATGGCAGAAGAGGGCAAACTAGACCCCGTTGTGGGTAGAGACAAAGAAATTCAAAGAGTTTCACAGATTTTGAGTCGCAGAAAAAAGAACAACCCCTTGCTTATAGGCGAACCTGGTGTGGGTAAATCGGCCATTGCCGAAGGTTTGGCCAATAGAATCGTAAAACGAAAAGTTTCAAGAATTTTATTCAACAAACGGGTGGTGACTTTAGACCTTGCAAGCTTGGTTGCTGGCACAAAATACCGCGGACAATTTGAGGAACGCATGAAAGCAGTGATGAACGAACTCGAAAAAAATGATGATGTTATTTTATTTATCGATGAGATTCACACCATTGTTGGTGCCGGTGGGGCTACGGGAAGTCTAGATGCCTCCAATATGTTTAAACCCGCACTAGCTAGGGGTGAGATTCAATGTGTAGGTGCAACGACCCTTGATGAATACCGTCAGCACATTGAAAAAGACGGTGCACTTGAGCGTCGTTTTCAAAAGGTCATTATTGAGCCTACTTCGGTGGAAGAAACCATTGAAATTCTTAACAACATAAAAAATAAGTACGAGGAACACCACAACGTTGACTATACGGACGAAGCCATCCTTGCGTGTGTAAAACTCACCAGCCGTTATATGTCGGATCGTTTTCTTCCAGACAAAGCCATTGATGCCCTTGACGAAGCAGGTTCTAGAGTCCACATCACAAACATTGATGTACCAGAGCAAATTGTGGAACTCGAAGCCGAACTAGAAGCCGTACGTGCCACTAAGAATTCTGTAGTTAAAAAACAAAAATACGAAGAAGCTGCAAAACTACGTGACGACGAAAAGCGGCTTGAAAAAAGCCTGTCTGAGGCCCAAGAAAAATGGGAGGCAGAATCCAAACTCAATAGAGAAGTTGTAACTGAAGAAAATGTGGCAGAGGTCGTGTCCATGATGACAGGAGTTCCCGTCAATCGCATTGCACAGACAGAAGGCAACAAACTCTCTTTGTTACCTGAGCTTATCAGCGGTAAAGTAATCGGTCAAGAAGAAGCGGTCTCTAAAGTTGTCAAAGCGATTCAACGAAACCGTGCATGGCTTAAAGATCCAAACAAGCCCATAGGTTCCTTTATATTTTTGGGACAAACAGGAGTTGGTAAAACGCAACTTGCCAAAGTATTGGCCGGCGAACTGTTTGACAGCAACGATGCGTTAATCCGCATTGATATGAGCGAGTATATGGAGAAATTTGCGATTTCCAGATTGGTGGGCGCACCTCCAGGTTATGTTGGTTACGAAGAAGGCGGGCAATTGACAGAAAAGGTAAGGAGAAAGCCCTATGCGGTTATTCTGCTAGATGAAATTGAAAAAGCACATCCAGATGTCTATAATATGTTGTTACAAGTTTTAGACGACGGCTTCTTAACAGATAGCTTAGGTCGTAAAATCGATTTTAGCAATACCATTATTATCATGACTTCCAATGTGGGTGCCCGCAAATTAAAAGATTTTGGAACGGGTGTTGGTTTTGGCACCTCTGCTCAAAGAGAACAAGAAGATTCCAATGCAAGAGGGGTTATTGAGAACGCGCTAAAAAAAGCCTTTGCCCCTGAATTTTTAAACCGCATCGACGATGTGGTAGTATTTAATAACTTGGAAAGAGAGGATATCGATAAAATCATTGACATCGAACTGTCTAAGTTACTACAGCGCATTGCAGAGCTTGGTTATCACTTAAAACTCAGTAAAAAAGCCAAAAGCTTTATTGCCGAAAAGGGATTTGATAAACAATACGGTGCAAGACCGCTCAACAGAGCCATTCAAAAATATGTTGAGGATGCCATTGCTGAAGAAATTATAAAATCTAATATTAGTGAGGGAGATGCCATTGTCATGGATCTAAAAAAAGATGCCCAAACATTGAGCATCAAAATTACAAACGTTGACAACAAACCCAAAGAAGGTTAGAGTTTTACTACTGCGTTTTTTTCGATTTTAAAAAAACAATTCACTTTCAAGTTTTAAGGATTTTAAGAAACTTAAAGCGTTTTGGAGATCCTCGTGCAGAATGCGATCTTCAGAAACTTTTGGCACTTCATCTCTAAAAGCCTTTAAAAAACTTTCTAAAAATGGTGACGTTTTTTCTTTTCTGTAAAACAGGGCTTGAGAAGCATTCATCAACTCAATCGCTAAAATCTGTTCAACGTTATCGACAATTTCAAACGCTTGAACCGCTGCATTGGCCCCCATACTAACATGGTCTTCTTGACCATTTGAAGATACAATTGAATCAACACTTGCGGGCGCTGCCAATTGCTTATTAGCACTTACAATACTCGCCGCGGTATATTGGGGGATCATCAATCCAGAATTTAATCCCGGCTTATCTATCAAAAATGATGGCAAATCACGTTCTCCAGAAATTAATTTAAAGATACGCCGCTCTGAAATACTGCCGAGTTCTGCCATTGATATTTTTAAATGATCTAAAGCAAACGCCAAGGGCTGACCATGGAAATTTCCACCTGATATTATAGCATCTGCTTCAACAAAAATAATAGGATTGTCGTTTACAGAATTGATTTCAGTTAAAACAGTTTTAGCGATATATTCCAAACTGTCTTTTGTAGCGCCATGAACTTGAGGGATACAGCGAAAAGAATAAGGATCTTGAACATGGGATTTTTTTTGAGCCATTAAAAGACTGCCTTTTAGAAATTTTGAAATTTGGGCGGCTGTTTTTATTTGTCCTTTATGAGGTCGCACAGCGTGTATCAAGGGATTAAAAGGCTGCATTTGGCAATTGTAGGCATCTAAAGACAGGGCTGCTATAAGGTCTGATACATAGGAAAGTTTATAAGACTTTAGCAAAGATTGCAGTGCATATGCAGCCATAAACTGTGTGCCGTTGAGCAAAGCCAAGCCTTCTTTGGACTGCAGTTTTATGGGAGCCCAAGCTTTTTCTTTTAAAACTTTTGAGGTGGGTTGTTTAATACCTTGAAACCAAACCTCACCCTCTCCAATTAGTGCCAGTGCTATATGTGCCAAGGGAGCCAAATCCCCAGAAGCACCAAGAGATCCTTGGGTATAGACCACAGGCAATATATCAGAATTATAAAAATCTACAAGTCGCTGAACTGTTTTTAACTGCACCCCACTGTGACCGAAACAAAGTGCTTTAATTTTTAAAAGCAACATTAATTTTATAACAGATTGGGGGACTAAGGCGCCAGTGCCACAGGCATGAGAGCGCACCAAATTAGCTTGAAGTTTTTTTAAATTTTCATTGGAAACTTTGACATTACACAAAGCACCAAAGCCAGTATTTATACCATAAATTGGTGCTTTAGAATCTGCTATTTTACGCTCTAAATACGCTCTGCATTCCTTGATTTTTAAGATGGCATCCTCAGAGATCTCTACAGTTGTTTGATTTAAAATCAAGTTGTAAATGGTCTGAAAATCAAATGGCTGAGTGGATATCTTATACATAAATTAAAATATGTTGCAACCAAAATTGAGTAATCCATTCAATATTTCCAAATATTTGAATCATTTAATTTTCAATGCTTAATTTTGATTTTTAAATCTATGTAATTACGCTTACAAAAGCTTAAACTATTTATGAACTCTAAACATTCTATTTTAAAAGAGTTGATTGGGTCTTGGTCTTATGAGCGAGAATTTGACAATGGAAGTTCTGGCAGTGGTTTTGCTTGTTTTGAGAGAACCAATTCAAATAAATTAGAATATTCAGAAACTGGAACTCTAAATTTAACTACTGCTGCCGTTTTAAAATCGAAAAGAAAGTATTATTTCATTGCTAACAAAAACAAACTGGAAATTTATTTTTTTGAAAATCCCAAAACACTCTTTCAGCGCTTTGAATTGAAATCAAAAGGAAATACTCTGATAGGAAAGGCCACTCACCAATGTGGAAGCGACCACTATGCGTCTGAATATATTTTTAAAACCGATGGCCGCTTTGAAATCACTCATAAAGTTAGAGGTCCAAAAAAAAAATACAGCTCAAAAACAATTTATTCAAAGATTATTAATTAAAAAATGTTACTTTTATAGACCCAATCTATAAAAACAACTTGATCATGAAAAAAAAATTCTTAGGCGCCCTTTTATTTTCTATAGTAATTTTGAGCTGCCAAAAACCGAAAGACTTTGTAGAACTCTATGGTGAAATTTCAAACCCAGCCTCCGATTCCATCACCCTGACCAACAACAAAGGCTTTAAAAAATCCATTGTTGTAAGTTCTGAGGGGATTTTTTCTGACACCCTAAAAATAACTGAAGGGCGCTACACTTTAAATCACGGAAAAGAATATGCAACCATTTATTTAAAAAATGGCAACAAAACATCCTTTACACTCGATACAGAAGCCTTTGATGAATCTTTAAAATTCAAAGGAGATGATGCAGATAAGAGCAATGTACTGGTTGAATTTCTACTGCTTAGAGAGACATACATCAATGATGACTTGTTCGATCAAGACCAAGATACTTTTGAGACAAACATTGATAATTTCAAAACAGTTTTTGAGAACTTAACAAGTAATTATTCTTCAATTGAATCTTCTTATTTTAAAGAAGAATATGAACTTTTTGATCAAATTAAGGACTATTACAAGAGGATTACTGACCAGCGTTTGGCCATACAAAATGAGCTCAGTGAGGGAAACCCCTCTCCTGTCTTTGAAGGTTATGAAAACTACAATGGTGGAACTACTGCTCTAAGCGACTTTAAAGGCAAGTTCGTCTACATCGATGTTTGGGCCACTTGGTGTTCGCCTTGTAAACAGGAGATTCCTTTTCTTAAGGAAATTGAAGCCAAATACCATGACAGAGATATAGAATTTGTAAGTATTTCTATTGACGATGAAAGCAGCAGCGGTAGTATGAAGAAGGCAAAAAAAGCTTGGAAAACCATGGTTGATGACAAAAAACTAACTGGTTGTCAGTTAATTGCGCCTAATGGATGGAAAACGGATTTTATTGCAGACTACAAAATCAATGGCATCCCAAGATTTATACTGATTGACCCCAAAGGTAAAATTGTAGATGCTGATGCGCCAAGGCCTTCCAGCAAAAAACTTATAAAACTTCTAGAGAAATTGGGCGTTTAGTTCAAGAATTTACTTAACAATACATCCCTTATATTTTCGTGAGAGGCACTCTTTAGTGCCTTTCCGTTTTTTATAACAATAAGTTGAGGAGATTGATGTACTACTCCCAAGTGCTGGGCGATGGTATTGGAAACAGTTCTGTGGGCCAATAAATCCAAATGCCACAATCCGAAATCATCACTAGAAAACCCATAGTTGGAAATAAAATCGTTCTTAACAATATGACTGATATTACAACGTGTTGAATGTTTAAAGATGAGTTGAGGAATAGAAAATGAAGCTTTTAAAATAGTTTCAAATTCATCCATTGTTTCTAGTGTATGACCAGGCCAGAGATTTGATTTGTCATTTACAAAAGCGTCAAATAACCCCATAGATTAATTTATATCTATAAATATATACATTTTAGATGAAGTTTTTTGTTTTGAAAATCATAAAGGACCCCTATTTTAAAAAAAAATTACGCAGGGATATTGTGGACCCATTAAATATTTGATTAGTTTTGAATTGCGATGAAAAAATCCGTTAATATTTTAAACAAAAAGGCTGGCTATTTATACGAGTTATTAGATTCGTACACAGCTGGTATTGTTTTGACGGGAACAGAAATTAAATCTATTCGGGCGGGAAAGGCTTCAATTGCTGAGAGCTTTTGCGAATTCAATGAAAACAGTGAACTATTTGTTATCAATATGACCGTTCAAGAGTATGACTACGGCAATCATTTCAATCACAAACCCAAAGCTGAACGCAAGCTGTTATTAAATAAAAAAGAGTTGCAAAAACTAGAAAAAGAAGTGAAGAACTCAGGCCTTACCATTATCCCCACAAAACTTTTTATCAATGACAAAGGATTTGCGAAGCTTCGAATTGCCTTGGCCAAAGGAAAAAAATTATTTGACAAACGCGAAAGCATTAAAGACCGTGAAAACAAGCGAAATTTAGACCGGATCAAGAAAAACTTTAAATCTTAATAAATGATAAAAAAAATAATTCTAATACTGACTTTTTGCTTTGGGGCATTGGCACAAAGTCAAATAAAAGGAACAGTGAAAGATACCAATGGCGCGGTCTTGCCTTACGTGAATATTTTTATTAAAAACTCATATACAGGAACCACTTCTAACGCTGAAGGGTATTACGAAA
>PBQM01000069.1 GCA_002725015.1 Flavobacteriaceae bacterium
GTTTTAAAATAAAGTTTTTTATTTTTGCAACCTAACTAAAACTTAAATTTAAATATTATGTCAGACATTGCATCAAGAGTTAAAGCGATAATCGTTGACAAATTAGGCGTTGATGAAAACGAAGTAGTAACTGAAGCAAGCTTCACAAATGATCTCGGAGCGGATTCTTTAGATACTGTAGAACTAATTATGGAATTTGAAAAAGAATTTGACATCCAGATTCCAGATGATCAAGCAGAAAATATTGCAACTGTTGGTCAAGCTATTTCTTATATAGAGGCTGCAAAATAGAAATCCCTTATAATTTTTATGAACTTAAAGCGAGTTGTTGTAACAGGTCTTGGCGCGCTTACGCCCATAGGCAATAACAAAGATGACTACTGGAAGGCCTTATTGGCAGGTCAAAGTGGTTGTGCACCTATTACGCATTTTGACACCGAACATTTTAAGACGAAATTTGCTTGTGAATTAAAAAATTTCGACGTGTTGGATTACTTTGACCGTAAAGAGGCAAGAAAAACAGATAAGTTTGCGCAGTACGCCATGGTCGCTTCTTCTGAGGCTATTGCTGATTCCGGGCTCAATTTAGACAAAATTGACAAATTTCGAGTGGGTGTTATATGGGGGGCTGGTATTGGCGGTATTGACACTTTTCAAACAGAAGTTTCTAATTTTGCAACTGGAAACGGATCTCCAAGATTTAATCCGTTTTTTATCCCTAAAATGATTGCCGACATTGCCCCTGCCAATATCTCTATAAAACACGGGTTTATGGGGCCCAATTATACCACTGTTTCAGCTTGCGCCTCCTCTGCAAACGCCATAATTGATGCCCTAAACTATATTCGTTTAGGACATTGTGATGTAATTGTTACTGGTGGAAGTGAGGCTACGATAAATGAATCGGGGGTTGGGGGCTTTAATGCCATGCACGCCCTGTCAACTCGAAACGAAAGTCCAGAGACAGCCTCTAGACCTTTTGATGCAACACGTGACGGTTTTGTACTTGGAGAAGGTTCTGGCGCCCTTGTCATAGAGGAATATGAACATGCCAAGGCTCGTGGTGCAACTATTTATGCAGAACTTGTGGGTGGTGGACTTTCTTCAGACGCCTATCACATGACGGCGCCGCATCCTGATGGTATTGGCGTTACAGCCGTTATAAAAAATTGTCTTGACAATGCAGGCTTAAAGCCCACTGATATAGACGCCATTAATACCCATGGGACTTCTACACCCCTTGGCGACGTTGCTGAGCTAAAAGCTGTTGGAAAGGTCTTTGGAAGTCACGCCAAGAAAATCAATATTAATTCTACAAAATCCATGACTGGCCATCTTCTCGGTGCAGCAGGGGCTATTGAGGCCATCGCCTCAATTATGTCAATAAAGTTCGGAATCGTCCCGCCCACCATCAATCATACAACCGCAGACGACAACATTGATTCGGAGCTCAATTTAACACTTAACAAAGCCCAAAAACGGGATGTTAAAGTTGCAATGAGTAACACTTTCGGCTTTGGAGGCCATAATGCTTGTGTGGTCTTTAAGCAATTAGATTAAAGTGGTTTGAGCTATCTTCAAAATATCTTCAAGGCTCGACAGAACAATAACAATCCACTGTTTTCTGCTTTGAGGCCCTTACTGGGGTTTTCCCCAAAGACTTTACACTATTACGAACGCGCCTTTACCCACCGATCTATTAATTTAAAAGATGCTCAAGGAAATGCTTTCAATTATGAGCGGTTAGAATATGTTGGTGATGCTGTTTTGGGGACTGTAATTGCCCACCATCTTTTTCAGAGGGTGCCCGCTGCAAATGAGGGCTATCTGACAAAAATGCGCTCCAAAATTGTCAGCAGAGGCAGCCTAAATAAAATTGGGGAAGACCTGCAACTTGTGCGGCTTATGAAGTCGTCTTTAAACGCCTCAAAATTTGGCAAGAATATTCACGGAAATCTTTTAGAGGCTCTCATTGGGGCTGTATTTCTTGATCAAGGCTATAAAAGCTGTGAGGGGTTTATTTACAATAATATTATAAGTCCCTACGTCGACATATCAACACTTGAAGGAAAGATTATAAGCTACAAAAGCCTAATGGTTGAGTGGTGTCAAAAAGAAAAGAAAAAATTGTATTTTATTTGTGAAAAGGACGAGGGTTTAGAAAAAGTCAAACACTTTTCGGTGAGTCTTGAAATTGATGGAAAAATTACCGCTAAGGCAAGAGCTACTTCAAGGAAAAAGGCCGAGGAAAAGGCGTCTCAAAGAGCCTACTTCGCCCTACAAGATAAAATTGAATTATAACGACTCGCCAACCAAGTAGGCTGCAATGCACCCCTTTCTTGTAGCTTTGGCTTTGAGATATTGTGAGAGGTCTTTATAATTGTGCTTTTATCTCTATCTTTACACTATTGTTAAAATGAATTATGGCAATACACAAACTCGATTTAACCGATTTTCACGACGCTGACTACTGCCTTTTTGCCATCCATTCAGATCTAGAAGATTTTCAGCTGGCTCACGCAATAAATTCAAATTTAAAAACACGCCTAAAGCGGTTAAAGAAAGATTTAGACATTAACGCCTCACAAAACCCCTCTTTCTCACTATTTGAGTGGGAGGATCCTGCCCTTAAAAGCACTTGGAACCTTTTAAAGAACAACTGCCAAGTTGAATCTCAAACCACAGGCCAAGGTCTTTTTGCAGAACGCGAAGAAAAAAATCCGAAAAAAATTGCCCTAATTAAAGAGCATTCTAACGTTGACTATTTTTTAAAAATAAGCGGCAGCTTCGGTCCTGAAAAAGCCGCCCTTGAAAACCTCAACAAAATTACTGCAATCAGTCTTGTTTATCTCGTTGAGGTTGAAACACTAAAATCAAATGAATACTTAATATTAAATTAATGTCACACACAAGAAAGAAAACAAAAATTGTTGCCACTTTAGGCCCAGCGGTCTCTGGTAAGAAAATGCTATTAGACTTAATTAGTACTGGAGTTAATGTTTTTAGAATCAACTTTTCACATGCAGATTACAAGTCCGTCGAAAACAACATAAAGCACATCAGAGCCATCAACAAAGAACACGGATTTAACGCCGCTGTTCTAGCAGACCTTCAAGGCCCTAAATTAAGAGTCGGGGTGATGAAAGACAATATTATTGTATCCTCAGGAGATGAAATTGTTTTTGCAACAGGAGATCGCTTTGAAGGCAGCAAAGAGCGGGTATTTATGACTTACGACCGTTTCCCCAAAGACGCGAAAGCAGGTGAAAGGATATTACTAGACGATGGTAAATTAATATTTGAAGTGGTTTCCACAAACCAGACAAACGAAGTAAAAGCAAAAGTAATACAAGGGGGGCCATTAAAATCTAAAAAAGGGGTCAACCTGCCAAACACAAATATCTCTCAACCAGCACTCACTGAAAAAGATAAACTAGACGCACTATTTGCCATTGAGCAACAAGTGGATTGGATGGCGCTTTCATTTGTGAGAAATGCAGAAGATCTCAAAGAACTTAAAGACATAATATCAAAGCACAGCAGCTATAAAATCCCAATTATTGCTAAAATTGAAAAACCTGAAGCAGTTGCAAACATAGACGAAGTCATAGCGTCTTGCGATGGGCTTATGGTTGCTAGAGGCGACCTTGGCGTAGAGATTCCTGCTCATGAAGTCCCATTGATTCAAAAAAAGCTTGTCCTCAAAGCAAAAAGCGCCAGAATCCCCGTCATCATAGCCACACAAATGATGGAATCAATGATTGACAGTCTTACCCCAACAAGAGCAGAAGTCAACGATGTTGCCAACTCTGTCATGGACGGCGCTGATGCAGTGATGCTTTCTGGAGAAACTTCTGTTGGTCAGTATCCTGTACAGGTGATTCAAAAAATGTCAGACATCATAAAGTCCGTGGAGAATTCAGAGCTTATCAATGTGCCTCAAAAACACCCACATATCAAAACCAAGCGCTATATTACTAAATCGATTTGTTACCACGCTGCACACATGGCCAATCAGATAAATGCAAGAGGCATCACAACTCTGACCAATAGCGGCTACACGGCATTTCAAATTTCAGCTTGGAGACCCAAAGCGCACATCTTGGTTTATTCTTCTAACAAGCGCATCATCCCACAGCTCAATTTGTTGTGGGGAGTTCGGGCTTTTTACTATGACAAGTTCGTTTCAACAGATGAAACCTTGGAAGATGTCAATAAGATGGCTGTAGAAAAAGGATATTTAGAACCGGAGGATATGGTCATTAGTTTGGCCGCTATGCCGCTTGATAACAAGGGGATGGTAAACACCCTTCGGGTGACACAAATAAAAAATTAACTTTGTTTTAAAACTCAAACTTTAACTGAAATGAAACGTCTTTGTCGGTATTGCCTTGAGCTTGATTTGTGTTAAGATTTGTGTTAAGATTTGAAATTGATATCCCGATCAACCTTACAGAATTTTGAAGTTTCTCTTGAAATAAAAGCGCTTTAGAGTGCTCTGTTATAACATCTTTTGAGCTGATAAAATAGGGAACGGTTTTGGAGCGTGTTTGTAAACTAAAATCACTGTACTTGATTTTTAAAGTCAGCGTTTTCCCCGCAATATTTAAGCGTTTTAGACGCTTCGAAACTTCGGTTGCAATTTGCTCCAATTTTTCAATCAAAAAGATCTCACTAGACAGGTTTTTTGAAAAAGTTCTCTCTGCCGCCAAGGATTTACGGCTGCGGTTTGGCTTGACTGAGCTGAGGTGAATTCCCCGTACAATATCATAAAAATAAGCCCCTGATTTTCCAAAATTTTCTTTTAAAAAAAATTTTGGTTTTTGCTTTAAATCCAAGCCCGTAAATATCCCCAAATCGTACATTTTTTTTGCAGTTACCTTTCCTATTCCGTGAAATTTTCGAATGTCTAGCGCTTCTAAAAAATCTAAGACTTCTTCTGGTGGTACCGTTTTCTGTCCATCGGGTTTGTTGCAGTCGCTTGCTACTTTTGCAATAAATTTATTAATTGAAATCCCTGCAGAGGCTGATAGGCCAATCTCTGTTTTAATGCGGGCTCTTATTTCAGCAGCAATAACGCTGGCGCTTTGAATGCCCTTTTTGTTGGTCGTAACATCGATATAAGCCTCGTCAAGAGACAGGGGCTCAACGAGTTCCGAGTATTCTAAGAAGATTGCTCGGATTTTGGTAGAAATTTCTTTATAACGATCAAAACGCGGGGGAACAAATATCAATTCAGGACACAATTTTTTTGCCAAAACTCCTGAAATGGCACTTTTAACGCCAAACTTTCTCGCTTGGTAACTAGCAGCACTCACCACGCCTCGTTTACTTGAGCCTCCAACAGCCAGGGGGAGCCCCCTCAGTTCGGGAAAATCCATTTGCTCAACTGAAGCATAAAAAGCATCCATATCTACATGTATAATCTTGCGAATTGGTAAATCGTTAAACATGCTGTAAATTTAGGGCTTATAAATAAAATTTAAGTCTGTTGTTAGAAATCGAACGTAAATTTTTAGTCAAGTCGGAATGCTATAAAGAACAAATATCCGGCAAATATAAAATTGTTCAAGGTTACCTTAGTGTTGCTACAGACCGTTCTGTCCGCATTCGGTTGTGTAAAGACAAGGGCTTCTTGACCATTAAAGGCGCTAATTCTGAGAATGGACGCAGCAGATTTGAGTGGGAAAAAGAAATCTCACTTAATGAAGCCAGGGCATTGATGTCGCTTTGCCTTCCCAACAAAATTGAAAAAATAAGACATTGCATTAAATTCGGAAAGCATCTTTTTGAAGTTGACCAGTTTAGCGGAAAAAATACTGGATTAACCATCGCGGAAATCGAGCTTAAGAGCGAAGACGAAGCTTTTGAAAAACCAGAGTGGTTGGGCAAAGAAGTCACAGCTGAAAAAAAATATTATAATTCGCAATTGTGTCAAAAACCCTATTTAGAATGGTAGGCGTTTAAAATTAGTTTAACTTTAAATTCTGCAAAAAAATCACAAACACTTATGACAAAATCAACTGAGATCAAATCAGCCTTAAAGGCCCTAAACATAAAAACTGAAAACGCTGGTACTTCAACGGGCTCAAAATGGACGTCTTCAAATCAAAAAATTTCCTCTTTTTCACCTGTAGATGGTGCTGAGATTGCCTCTGTTTCTACAACCACTGTCAAAGAATTTGAAGCGGTTGTAAATACCGCTTCAACGGCTTTTAACGCTTGGCGGCTGGTTCCTGCTCCTCAGCGCGGTGAGATTGTAAGACAGTTTGGTGACCGCCTTCGCTTGCTTAAAAATCCGCTTGGAACTTTGGTTTCATATGAAATGGGTAAAAGCTTTCAGGAGGGGTTGGGAGAAGTTCAAGAGATGATCGATATCTGTGACTTTGCGGTTGGCCTCTCTAGACAACTTCACGGTCTTACAATGCACTCTGAGCGTCCAGGGCACCGGATGTATGAACAGTACCACCCCTTGGGAATTGTTGGTATTATTTCAGCCTTTAACTTTCCTGTAGCTGTCTGGGCATGGAACAGCGCATTGGCCTGGATCTGTGGCGATGTTTGCATTTGGAAACCCTCCGAAAAAACACCCTTGTGCGGACTTGCCTGCCAAAAAATTGCAGCAGATGTTTTTGCAGAAAACGGACTTCCAGAGGGCATTTCGTGTTTGGTCAATGGAGATTATAAGGTTGGAGAATCCATGACAAAAAACACAAGTATTCCTCTAATTTCAGCGACTGGCTCAACCCGAATGGGTAAAATTGTGGCTGAAACTGTCGCTAGGAGATTGGGCAAATCACTCTTAGAATTGGGGGGAAACAACGCTATCATTGTAAGCCCGCACGCAGATATAAAAATGACGGTTATTGGGGCCGTTTTTGGGGCGGTTGGAACGGCTGGACAACGCTGTACCTCAACAAGACGGCTTATTATTCATGAATCGATATATGAAAAGGTAAAATCTGCACTTATTGATGCCTATGGGCAGTTGCGCATTGGAAATCCTCTAGACGAAACCAATCACGTTGGCCCTCTGATTGATTCTGATGCGGTCACAAATTACTTAAAAGCACTCGAAAAAGTAGTGTCAGAAGGCGGAAGGATTATTGTTGAGGGGGGTGTATTAGAAGGAGACGATTATAAAAGTGGTTGCTATGTTAAACCCGCCATTGCTGAGGCTGAAAACAGTTTTAAAATTGTACAACACGAGACGTTTGCGCCGGTGCTGTATTTACTGAAATACTCAGGGGGTCTTGAAAACGCTATTGCAATACAAAACAGTGTGGCACAGGGGCTCTCATCGGCCATTATGACCAACAACTTAAGGGAGGCCGAGCTGTTCTTATCTCAAGCTGGGAGCGATTGTGGAATTGCCAATGTTAATATTGGAACCTCTGGGGCAGAAATTGGTGGTGCCTTTGGGGGCGAAAAAGATACTGGCGGGGGGCGTGAGTCTGGAAGTGATGCTTGGAAAATTTACATGCGAAGACAAACCAATACCATCAACTATACTACTGATTTACCACTTGCCCAAGGCATCAAGTTTGACTTGTAAAATTGAAACACTTTTCTTTAAAAAGAGACTTTTTAAAGAAGTGACTTTTTTTGTTTTGTGGGTCTAAGCTTAAAAAAGCGTCTTGCTTTATTTAATCTATAGACCATGAAAAATATTTCTTACGGCTTGCCGCTCTTCTTTAGCTGGATTTTTATCGGCATAACAGCTCAAAAACTAAAAGCTCTTTTTTTAGTCAAAGACGTCGCGGAAAGTGACCTCACTGTTATTGATGGCATTGGTCCGAATATACAGCGCTTATTTTTTCAAAATGGCATTAAAACTTGGGAAGCGCTGTCGGCTTGTAGTGTTCAAAAGTGTCAAGCACTTCTAGATGCCGCTGGAGAAAATTATAAAATGCATGACCCTAAAACATGGCCCAGTCAAGCGCGAATGGCGCACAGTGGCCAATGGAAAAAGTTAAAGCGCTGGCAAAAAAAACAAAGCATCACCACATAGCATCCTTTTCAATTGTACTTGAGTTTGCGTAAAATTCTCAAGCTCTCCTTCAAAAGAGTGAGTGTTTCAGGGCTAAAAGCGGTGAGTAAGAGTTTTGAGCTGTCTAAGCTTGTCATCGGAGGGTTGAGGGAACGCAATATTTTCATACTGAATAATGGGTGGGATCTCTAAAAATGCATTGATTAAGTTTTGAATTTTACTATCGTCAAAAAATTCTACCCCAACAATTCGGTTGGTGGGTCTTCAATACCTATAATAATGTAGGAGTTGTTTTGGGAATTGCTGTTGAAAAGTGCACAGATGTGCTTTAAAAACTTGACTTTACTCACCTTTTCACCAATGTTAATTTGACGCTTTTGTCGTAAAAACTATTCTCATCGTTGCGAGCGATTAGGTTTTTAATAAGCAAGCGTTTATTTATCACAATGGCCCTCTTAATTCTCGGCCGTTAGCCACCCTTAATAATTTTCTAAAAATAATTTAAAAAA
>PBQM01000070.1 GCA_002725015.1 Flavobacteriaceae bacterium
AGTGCAATTTTAACTGGAGAAGTAAATTATTTAAAATGTGTTTTGATTCTAATAGCAGGACTCATACTTGTTTTATTTACTTTCGCTTACCTAGAGAGAAATCGTACAAAGATAGCTCTGTGGTGTGACTAGAAATTGATATTATTTAAGAATTAATAATCTCCTTTGAAAAATAATCACCAATCTTAAAAGAACTATTCATATTTACAGATTTTGCATCGATCTCTTTGTAAAAAGGTATCATTGCAACTCTGAAGTCCATTGAGACCATTGTTTGATCTGTTGTATTAATATCTGAGCCATGGAGGCAATCTATATGATTAAAACTAAATATCTCACCATTTTCACATTCTAAAGGATAAAATTCTCTTGTATTAGACACTTTTTCTGACATCAAACAACAAGGCTTTAAATAATTTGAGAGACCAATATTAAAGTTCAGTTCGAAATCAGGATGATTATATTTTGCATCGGTATGATATTCTCCCACAAATCTATTACTAGGCAAGCCTATTCTAAAAGTAGGTATAACTTGATATGAAAAGGGGAAATCTATAATCTGGCTCACAAAATTCGTAACAAAATCCTTATAAATTGGTTCAATTATTTTTGAATAATTAGAATAAAAGACTCTATGTACTATTGTTTGTTGATCGTTTTTTCTATCAAATTTCTCAAAATTTCCTAACCATAGATGAAGATCTTGTAGATCAAGGCCAAAAAGCTTTTCAAGCTCCTCTCTAAAAGGATATTTTTCTAGTTCATATCTATAAGTCATGCCATGAACCCTCTGACGAGTTTCACTAGCAGTACTCATTTCTTTTATTAACATTTCTAATTAATTTTAAAAATTCTATATTGAAAAATATATATTATCAACTGCATCTGTGCCAATAAAAAATTTATCACTTTTATTACAAAACTTACTGGATATATAATACTGGTAATGTATTACTAATTAAGTTTGTGAATATACAAGATTTGTCACTACTTTTGTCAGACAAAGTCAGTAAAAGAAAAATATTTTCAAAATTCAAAGAAATTGGAGATTTTTACTCAAAGAGTTTTGATGAAAGGAAAAATATTATTACTGCTAAATTATCTTTTACTTTAAAAAATGCTTATGAAAATATTCCATTTTTTTATAACTTAGCAGAGGATCATAAAATTAATAATATTTTTTTAAATTTTAAAATTGAAAATTTAAAAGAAATTCCATTTATGGATAAGGATACTTTGAGAATTAACAGAAAATTTCTCTTAAGACCTGACTTTACAAACAAAATACAAAATTGTTATACAAATGGTTCTACAGGAGGGAGAGTGGCCGTTGCGTACGATCAAGAGTCAATAGATTGGAGTTCTGCAGTAATGTTATTTTGCAGAAATCTTTATGGACATAAATTAATAAATAAAGAAGTTCATTTGGCAACTGACACAAGATCAAGAGGTAATAAAGTAGAAAGATTAGGCCAATTTTCCAAAGAACTAGTAAATAACAGATCAAATATTTTTATAAAAGATTTCAAGAAGGAATCAACGTTTGATTATTTAAAAGAATTGCGAGGTCATAGAACAAACCTTTTGCATGGAATGCCTAGTCAAATAAATGGATTAGTAAGTGAATCAATAGATAAGTTTAACATCCCATTCATTGAGACTAGCGGTGAATTTTTAAGAAAAGAACAAAGAGTTAAAATTGAAGAATTTTTTTCTGCGAGGGTTATAGATAGATATGGATTGGCGGAATCAGGAATTGTTGCTTATCAAATGCCGAAACAAGAAAATTTATCAGTTATTGATTTTCATACATTTGTAGAAGTAGATGATAATGGGGAAATTGTTATTACAAATTTAAATAATCATATTATGCCCTTAATAAGATATCGGACAGGAGACTTTTGTGAAAAAAAAGGTACTTTTGGAGGATTTGAACAAATCAAAATGAAAAGCGGAAGAGAACATACATTAATTAATTTTGAGGGAAATAAATTAAATACTGCGACAATTGAAGATTTGATTTTTCAGATCGATGGAGTAAAAGATCTACAATTTCAAATTACAAAAAATAAGAAAATAGCAAAAATATTGGTTGAGAATGAAAATCCAAACAAATTAGATGAAACAAAGCAAATAGTTAATCAATATACCAAAACGAATATAGGTGACAATATTATAAATGCTAAAAAAAGTGACTTCAAATTTTCAGGAACACAATCTAAGCAATTAAGAGTAGTAATAATCGATCTATGATTTGCATTTTATAATTATCAAGAAAAACTTTTATTTATTTTTTTATAGGTAGTGACTAGAGGTTCACAATTAAATCTTTTCCCTCCAAATGAAATTGATAGACAATGTTTACTTTCATTCTTTATCTCTAGAGAATAAGAATCATTTTTATTAATTGTTTTAAGTTGAATTTTTTCTTTCGCTGCAAGCCTTTCAAAAAGCTCTTTTTGATCAATAAATTTAATATTTTTATTTAACAAATATTCAATAATCTGCTGGTGGGTTTTAACTTGCCTTTCAAAATTTATCCATCCATAATCATATCTTTTTGAAATCGGGTGGTCTAGATATCCTGTTGAAAAACCTAGATTTGAATACAAAGAAAAAGCATTTAAATAGCTATTAAGAGTCCTTATTTTTGTTATGCAATCTCCGTGAATCATACATTGTTGTGAATGAAGTAAGATATCCAGTTTTTCATGAATTAAACCACCTTTTATTATTAGAAATTCATGATGTGATGAACTTATTCCAGCAATAACACCTTTAAAGTCGAGTTCACTAAGAACTTCTAATGCGTTCCAAGTAAGATGATGAAATGGAGATACTGCATATTCCGCTTTAATACCATACGTTTTTTTAATTATATTGTTTGAAGTCTTTATTTCTTTTTTTATTTTATCTTTGGACTCGCCCCAGTTTATTGGATGTGAATGAGAATGATTTAATATTGTTCCTCCATAATCAATTACCTCTTTGGGTAAAGAAGATATAAATTGATTTTCCTTAATTTGATTTGTAGTTATTGCTAAAGAAATAGGTAAACCATTATTTTTATAAATTTCAAAAATCTTTCTCGCAGATTCTATATCTTCATCACAGTCGAGTCTCATAGTAATAAGACCATTCTCTGAAGCAGAGTATTCAGATAAGTAAGGAATGCATGGATATTTTCTAAAATATCCATTAGAAATAAACTCTTCAATAATTTTCCATTCAGGAAGATCAACTAAAGATAAATTCCTATTTATCCAAATTATTATATTTCCATTAATCTCAAATTCAGAAATTAAAGGAATATTCTGATCTTTTGAATTCTTTATAAAAGCAACATTTTTGCCTTTAATTAATAAACAATTATGAGATAAATTAAGAATCTTATTCTCGTTACTTATATTTCCACAAAAATTATTATTCCATTCAATATCAAAATCATAACGCCACAATGGGCGCTCCTTTATTTCTTTTAAAAATGGTATTAAATAATTTAAATTTTGATTAAAGTTGATTTTTGCTCTACTTATTGAGGGTTTTAATGAATTTGCGGGAATAGGTTTTTCATAATCAAAATTACACATTAAGATCTTGAGATTAAGAATTTCTTTTATTGAATCATTTAATTTCCCATTTAAAATAATTTTGTTACCCCCTAATTTTATTAATTCTTGAAAATCAATATCTGCATTTTTAGAGATAGACTCTAAAAAAATATGAATTCCTGATTGTTTCTTTTTAATATTTTTAAATTTATTAATTTGGGATTTACCAAAAGATCTTTGAAAAGATGAACTAATTAATGATTGGATCGAATAGTTTTCATAGCTGTAATGGTTATAGAAATTGATCTTGTTATCCATAAATCATTTATTTAATCCTCTTCTAATCAAACTTTGATCTTTTAAAACTTTTTTAGACCAATCAATATTTTCAAGATACCACTTTACAGTACATTCTAGGTTCTTTGAGAATGGGTTTTCAACTTTCCAACCTAATTCGTTATTAATTTTTTTGGGATCGATCGCATATCTCCTATCGTGTCCAGGTCTATCCTCTACAAAATAAATTAATTTTGAATGTGGAGCATTATCGATATAAATTTTATCCATGACTTTACAAATTTCATAAACTATTTTTTTATTTGTCATTTCACCATGACCTCCAATGCAATACGTTTCAGATATTCTCCCTTTTTCTGCAACTTGTAAAAGCGCATTTACATGATCCTCTACAAAGAGCCAATCCCTTATGTTTTCACCATCTCCATAAATTGGAACCTTTTCACCTTTCATTAACTTTAATATGGCTACTGGAATTAATTTTTCAGGGAATTGGTATGGTCCAAAATTATTACTACAATTCGTTATTAAAGTTGGTAATTTATAAGTTTCGTTCCATGCTCTAACTAAATGATCACTAGCTGCTTTGCTGGCAGAGTAAGGACTCCTCGGGTCATAGGACGTTCCCTCGTTAAATGAGCCTTCTTTACCTAAAGATCCAAATACCTCATCAGTACTTATATGATGAAAACGAAAATTTTTTTTATAATCTAATGAAGACTTATAGTAAGAAAGACAGCTTTGTAAAAGGTTGAATGTTCCAATAATATTGCTTTCAATAAAAGCTTTCGGGCCCTCAATTGATCTATCAACATGACTTTCCGCAGCAAGATGCATAACCAAATCTGGTTTAACATCATTTATTGCTATCTTTAAATCCTCTTCATTAACGAGATCTATATTAATTAATTTATATCTATTTTTAGATTCACTGCAAATAGACTTTTTAATCAATGTTTCATCGCTTGCATAACCCATTTTGTCGATATTATAAATTTTACAATCAGTCATCTTAAGCAATTTAGAAATTAAGTGACTACCTATAAAACCGCTTCCGCCAGTTACTATAACTCTATTAAAATTTTTAAAAATTTCAGAGTCCATTGCTTAATAATAATAATTAATTTAGCTTACATCAAAAAGTTTTTTGATTTTAATTCTTGAAGTATTTCTAATAATGAACAACGCCAATTATTGTTTTCAATTTTAAGAAGTTCTTTAGTGGATGAACAATCAAGTAAAGAGAAATTTGGTCTCTTAGCCTTAGTAGGAAAATTTTCAGATGAAATTGGGACAACTTTTGCAGGTTTTTTTAACAAATTTAATTTAAATGACAATTCCCCAATTTCAGTTGCTATGTCAAACCAACTAGATACCCCCGAATCTGTCCAGTGAAAAATTTTTTGATTATTAACATTTTTTGTAATATCTTTTTGAATAATCAGCCAACAAATTATTGATAGATATTTTGAACTAGTCATACATCCAATTTGATCATATACAACTGAAATCTTTTCTTTTGTTTTTAATAACTTTAGAATCGTTTTTGCGAAGTTATTACCTTCTGATCCCATAACCCAACTTGTCCTTAAAATAATATATTGATCATTATTTTGGAAAACATTTTTTATACCATTTTCTCCAAGTAATTTACTTTTACCATATATATTTATTGGATTGGGTTCGTGATCAATTTTATATGGGCTGCTTGATTCTCCATCAAAAACAAAATCTGTACTTATATGCAGAAGTTTACCACCTGTTTTTTTTAATGCTTTTGCAATTTCAATTGGTGCTTCACTATTTACAAGTATTGCTTTTTCTTCCTCATCTTCTGCAAGATCAACAGCTGTGTAGGCTGCCGCATTTATTATCCAATCAGGTTTATTATCAAAAATAAATTCCCTACAATTATTCAAATCTAATAAATTAAAAGTTTTTCTATCAGAAGGTATTACTTCGATATCATGCGGAATATTTTTAAGTAATTCTTTTCCTAACTGTCCTTTAGAGCCAGTAATTAAAACTTTCATTAAAAAATGTCCCCTTTTAATTTGGCATCAATAAAACTTGGTGCCTTCTCATCTTTTTTTGACAGCTTGGGCTCTTTAAAGTTTGAATTTTTAGGCCAATTTATGTTTAAATTTTTATCATTCCATTTTAATGATCTCTCACAATCTTTATCCCAAAAATCATCAGTTTTGTATTGAACCTCTGCTGTTTCTGATAATGTTAAGAATCCATGGGCGAAGCCTCTAGGGATCCATAATTGTTGTTTATTTTCATCGCTTAATATTACTCCTCCCCATTTCCCAAAGGTTTTTGAGCTTCTTCTAATATCTACCGCGACATCGTAAATAGTTCCCTGGGTGCATCTAACTAATTTACCTTGTGAATGAGGGCCAAGTTGGTAATGCATTCCTCTTAGTACCCCAATAGTAGATCGGGAATGATTGTCTTGACAGAAAGAAATTTTCTGGCCGATAATTTCATCAAACTTTAATTGATTCCAGCTTTCAAAGAAAAAGCCTCTTTCATCAATTATTATTCTTGGAATAATAATGTATGAGTCCTCGATAATAAAATTATCATTCGTCTTGAGGGGATTAAATTTCATATTTTTTATTATTTAAATTATTAATAATGATGAGATTTTTCATTTAAAAGGTCTAATAAATATTTTCCATATCCACTTTTTTCTTGAGATTTAGCCAAAATTTCTAATTCAGAATTACTTATTAAATTTAATCTCCATGATATTTCTTCTGGTGAACAAACTTTCTGACCTTGTCTTTTTTCTAATGTTCTAATAAAACTGCTTGCTTGATGTAAAGAATCAAACGTACCAGTATCAAGCCAAGTCATACCTCGACCAATTACTGAAACTTTTAATTTCTTTTCTTGTAAGTAAAGCTGGTTTAAATCCGTTATTTCTAATTCACCTCTCTTAGATGGCTTTAAAGTTTTGCATTTTTTAGGAGCATTTTTATCATAAAAATATAAGCCTGTTATTGCATATTTGGTTTTAGGATTCGTAGGTTTCTCTTCTATAGATCTAATCTCTCCAGATTCATTGAATTCTACTACTCCGTATCTTTCAGGATCACTTACTTTATATGCAAAAACTGTAGAGTAATCTATTTTTCCACTAGCATTTTCAAGATTCTTTCCTAGATTCTCACCATGAAATAAATTATCTCCAAGAATTAAAGCTGAAGGAGAATTATTTAAAAATTCTTCTCCTAAAATTAATGCGCTAGCGATGCCATCGGGTTTTTTTTGAACCTTATAGTTAATATCTATCCCCCACTTTGAACCATCCCCGAGAAGATTTTTAAATGCATCTTTATCATTAGGAGTAGTTATAATTAAAAACTCTCTTATACCAGCAAGCATTAAAGTGCAAAGTGGATAATAGATCATAGGTTTATCATAAATAGGCATTAACTGTTTACTTAAAGCCTTAGTTACAGGGTAAAGTCTTGAGCCAGTTCCTCCAGCAAGGATAATGCCTTTTCTTTTTGGAGATTCCAATAAAAAAAAATAATTAATTATAATTCTAAAAAAATTTCTCCCTTTAAAAATTTTTTTTTATGATAATTGATAAAATATAATAATTTATACAATTAATTTTTATTTACTCTCTTAAAACGATAGTAAATCGATATTTAAAAAATAATATAATTTATAAAATAAATATATTTAGCTATTGATTAAAATTTACATACAAAATTATTCCATAATTATTTAAGTTAAGTAATTTAAGATATAATCAAGAAATTATTTTGAAGTAAAATATTTAATCAAAATTTCAATATGATGGATTTATATAAAACTAGGAAAAATTTATATTTTTTCAAGAAAAAAGAAATAATAATTTTTCAACTACAATATCTTTAATATTGGTTTCTTAATTTGGTTTTAAAATTTTAATGGGCTTAAAAAATAATTATTTAATTACATTTGTTATTGGGACTAGACCAGAAGCTATTAAAATGGCTCCCTTAATTCTGGAATTTAGAAAATCGGAAAGATTCAAAATAAATATCATTTTAAGTGGACAACATGATGAAATGATTCGCCCAATAATGGATTTCTTCAAATTAAAGGAGGATGTGAATTTTAAAGTTTTAGGCCAATGCAATTCTCTTGAACAGACTACATCTTTAATTTTAAATGAATTAAGTAATTATTTTGATAAATATATACCGGATATCGTTTTTGTACAAGGCGATACTATAACTGCTTTCGTAGGTGCGCTATCTGCATTTTTTAAAAAGATTCCCGTTGGTCATGTGGAGGCAGGTTTAAGAACAGAGAGTATTTTTTCACCATTTCCTGAAGAGGCAAATAGAAGAATGATTTCTCAATTAGCAAGTTTACATTTTTCACCAACCAAACTGGCATCAGAAAATCTTTTAAAAAATGGAATTAAAAAAAATATTTTTGTTTCTGGTAATACAGTTGTCGATGCATTGAATTTGGTATCAGAAAGGAAAAAAAAGTTTGAGATAGAGGGTATTGATATATATAATGAAGCATTTATTTTGACAACTGTTCATAGAAGAGAGAATTGGGGCGAACCTCTTAAAAACATTGCTCGAGCAATATTAAATGTAGTTAAGAAAAATGATGGAATTAAGGTGATATTGCCAATGCATAGAAATCCATTAGTCAGGAAGCCATTGATTGAACAATTAGGCAATAATGAGAATATTTTATTAATTGATCCTTTGCCTTATTTTGAATTTATAATGGCCTTAAAAAATGCATATATCGTTTTGACAGATTCTGGAGGCATACAAGAAGAGGCTCATACTCTAGGAAAACCCATATTAATCTTAAGAGATTGTACTGAAAGGCCAGAGGTTATGTTAGATGGAAAAGCTTTATTAGTTGGAACAGATTCAAAAAATATTGAATTAGAGTTAAATAATTTGATTCAGGTTTCTAAAGAATTTAAAGAATTGAAAAAAAACTTAAATACTTTTGGTAGAGGAGATGCCTCAAAATTGATTTTTAAAGAAACTCTTAATTTTTTAAAGGAGAAGAATTAAATTAGGGTATTAATTTAATTCCATTAACATTTTTTTTGTCCTCTTTTGATATGTATTTTCCATAGCAAGAGACAATCTATTTTTTAAATTCGAGTTCTTATTTTTTAATGCTTCAGTAATAGAAATTTTGATTTTTGAGATATCATCACTAATAGCAACTAATTTATTAAATTCTCTTATGCTTTCCAAATCTGTCGAAACGACTGGGAGACCTGCGGCTAAGTATTCAAAGAATTTCATAGGAAACATTGACTTAGTGTAATTGTTATGAATTAATGGCAACCAGGCAACATCAAAATATGCACAATAAGAAGGTAGATATTTATAGTTTCTGTATCCTAATAAATAGACATTATTTAAATTTTTAATCCTATTTAAATTTGAATGATGCAAATTGTCATTTGTTGGTCCAATAAAAACAAAATTGATTCCTTTAAGACTATTTGCTACATCGTAAATTAATTTATAATCAAGCTTATATTCTGAAATTGAACCAATAAATCCAACAATAGGTTTATTTATTTTTTTGATGTCTAAAGGAATATTATCAAAATGAGTTGTTAGTGATTTAGAAAAATGTTCATAATCGCATACATTCCCAAAGTAAGAGATGTTTGAATTGTAAATTTTTAACTTGTTAATAATATTTTTTGATGTAACAAATATTTTGTCTACTTTTTTAGATAGTATTATTTCTTGATTTTTAATAAGCTTTTTAGGCATAAATGGCTGATGTTCAATTGCATCGACGGCATGGTAAATAGATGATTTAAATTTTTTTATATTTAAATATAATGGTGTCAAAGGATTATATGTCCATAGATAATCTTTTTTGAAATTGAGTAATTTCATTGCGACAAACAAATTAAAAATAAAAATCGCTCTATTAATAATTATGATTTTTTTATTTGTAGCACCAGGAAATAAGATAGGAGAGAGTACCCATATATTTTTTTCTTTTTTCTTGATAATTAATATGTTATTTATTATTCTTTTAAAGATTCTTAGAAGATCTTTTTTCTTAATTTGAATCTTTCGAACTCCTAGAGACTCTACATAAAGAACTCTATTTCCTAAGTTTGCAATTTCCCTACTAACATATTGCTTATTTGTTTGAATAGGACTATCCCAGTCTGCTGTAGATATAATAAGAAAATCATTGTTTTTCATCTTTAAAAAAAACTTTTATATTATTGATCTATGATTTTTTATATTTTAATAACTTGTTTCGCTTTAACTTTTTATAGAGTTTTTTTAGTATTAATTCTTTATAAACAATATTGATTTGAGTTTTTTTGAAGCGTACTAAATTAATAATTAATTTAACTTTTTATTTAAAGTGATATTTTTATAAATTTAATAATGATTTCAAATATATTTGAATGATTTTATTTATTTTAAATATTCTAAAATATGATAAATTAAGGAATAAATATATAAATAATTAACAAATATAGATTTAAAGTTTTAGACATGAATTCATTTAAAAAATCGAATTTAATTCCTGTAATTCTTTGTG
>PBQM01000071.1 GCA_002725015.1 Flavobacteriaceae bacterium
AAAGCTATAAATTAAATTGTAAGGAAATCTTAAAAACCAAAAAAGCTTTTCATAAATGAGAAGCTTTTTCTTTTGGGGTGGAAGATCGGTCTCGAACCGACGACCTCCTGGACCACAACCAGGCGCTCTAACCAACTGAGCTACAACCACCGTTTAGCACGATAAAATGCGTGTGCAAATGTAGTGGAATTATGATTTTTCACAAAGATTTTAAATTAAATTATTTCAAATCGAATATTGAATTCACAGCCAAAAGACGATCCGCCTTAAACCCCTCAGCGTAATCTGTATTGGTTAAACGGCCAAGATCTGCCGCTCTGTAACGAACACTCTCTAAAAAATTTTGAGATGAAATGGGCGTTTGAGGTTCTATATTGTTTGGGTCGTAAAACTGAGATTTATAAGCACCTACAGCCCTTAACTTGACCTCCATTGAATCGCTAATATCTACCACAAAATCAGGAATTAAAGATCTCCACTGTATGTAACTGTAAACAACTCTTGGCCTCCAGGGGTTTTGAAACACAACATCCTTCCCTTTAGTTTTTATTTTTTTTAAACCACTTAAAAAACAAGCATCGCGAATCAATTTACTGGCCTTGGCGTGATCTGAATGGCGATCTTCGATGGCATTGCAAAAAACAATTTCCGGTTGGTATTGTCTTATGCTTTGAATTGCTGTTAATTGATTTTCTTTTGTGTTAAAAATAAAACCGTCCGACAAGCCTAGATTTTGTCTAAAGTCAACCCCCAATATTTTGGCAGCATTTTCAGATTCCAAAGTTCTGATTTCAGAATTTCCACGACTGCCAAGCTCGCCTTTTGTCAAATCAATAATTCCAACTGATTTACCTTTTTGAACAGCACTGTAAATTGTACCACCGCAACCCAGTTCTACATCGTCAGGATGGGCTCCAAATGCTAGAATATCAACTTTCATAAGAAATTATTTTTTACTGTGCATTAAAGCATTTTTAATATCGTAAATTAAATCTTTTTTTGATTCAATTCCAACTGAAAATCTTATCAATTGATCTGTTATTCCCTGAGCTTCTCTCTCATCTAAGCTCAATAAGGCATGTGAAGTTTTTGAGGGTAAAATCACAGTGCTCTCAACACCAGCCAGGCTCATTGAGGGCTTAATTAATTCCAAGGATTTAAAAAAAGTCTCAACCCCATATTTATTGGAGAGCTCAAAAGAAAGCATGGCACCAAAGCCTTTCATTTGTAACTTTGCCAGGGCGTGATCCGGATGGGTTTTTAAACCAGGATAATACACCTTTTTAATTGCGGGGTGAGACTCTAAAAATTTCGCTATTTTTAAAGCGTTTTTTTGTTGTGCTCTGACCCGAATTCCGAGTGTTTTCATGCTGCGTTCCAACATCCATACTGAAAAATCACTAAGATTTCCTCCAAAATCCTTTGCAAGATCCCAAAGCGCTTCAATCGTCGAGTTTGAGGCAGCTACCACACCGGCCGTTATATCACTGTGCCCTCCAAAATATTTTGTTGCTGAATGAATCACAATATCAATTCCCAACGCAATTGGTTTTTGAATAACAGGGGTGGCAAAAGTATTGTCAATGGCTGTGAGAATACCGCTGCGCTTACCAAGCTTGGCAATGGCAAAAATATCCACCAATTTGAGCATTGGATTGGAAGGTGTTTCAATGTAAATTAATTTGGTGTTTTCTTGGATACAGTCCTCAAAAGATTTGATTGTTAAATCGTTTGTAAAGGAAAACTCAATGCCATAGGATTTAAAATGGGTTTCAATAAAATTACGGGTACCGCCATAAATATCATTTTGAACTACCGCATGATCTCCTGATTTTAAAGCCATAAGCATCACATTGGTTATGGCAGACATGCCAGATGAGAAAATAAGCGCTGCTTCAGCAACTTCAAGGGCAGCGACTTTTTTAGCCAAAAACTCTTGGTTAGGAGTATTGAAGTAACGAGGATATCGCTTGGAGTCCTTTCCTATAAATTCGTAGGATGTTGAGAGATAAATGGGAGAAGTAGCCCCGCCATAAGTGATATCTTTCACTGCCCCCTCGTGGGTGCATATTGTATTTAAACCAAGGTTTCGTTTAGGCATTAAAAAAGGTAAAAGCTATTTTTTATCCAAATCATTAAATTGCTTGATGAGAACAAAAGCCCATACTGCTACGCAAACAGAGACAAAAATGGAAAAGTAAAGTACTATTTCTTTAGCGTTCAAGTCGAAAAAGTTTAAAAAATATCATGAGGCCTACTAGCATCGGCGCCCATATTCCTACAAAAATTCCATGTAATTTGTCACCATTAAAAAATAAATACTCTGAGACTATGATGATCAATACACAAAGCATCAGCAACAGTATATTGGTAATTCCTAAAAGTTTAAAAAATTTCATTAAAGCATTATTTTAAGGATATAAAAATAAAAAAAAATGTGCTTAGTTGTTTAATAAAAATAAAAAAATATCAACTGAAATCATATCTTCGTACAAATCTAAATTTTATGCTCAAAGCAGTTTTATTTGATATGGACGGGGTTATTGTGGATACTGAGCCCTTGCACCAGCGTGCTTATATGCATATGTTCGACAAAGTTGGCATCCGTGTATCTAAAGAACAATACAACCGTTTTACAGGGCAATCAACGCTGGCTATATGCAAACAACTTTGCAATCATTATAACTTAAGACAACATGCTGATGAATTGGTTAAAATAAAGCGAGATAATTTTACAAAACTTTTTTTTGAAGACAATACTTTGGAGCTTATCAATGGGGTTGAAACGCTTATAAAGGAATACCACCAACACGGATTGGCGCTTGTTCTCGCCTCTTCAGCTTCAATGTTTACGATAAAAAATATCACAAAAAGGTTTAATTTGGATAGGTTTTTTCTAAACAAACTCAGCGGAGCCGATTTAAGGGCTTCAAAACCACATCCCGAAATATTTTTAAAAGCTGCCAAAGCAGCACAAGTACTGCCAAGTGAGTGTTTGGTTATTGAGGATTCTACAAATGGTATAATGGCCGCCAACAGGGCCGGGATTTTTTGCGTCGCCTATAAAAATGAAAACTCTGTGAATCAAGATTATAAATTAGCCGATAAATTGATATCCGATTATTCTGAAATAAGCTATGAAAAAGTAAAAAATTTGGTCTAATAGGACTTGTAAAACTTACGATACTTAAAGTAAGCAAATAGGCTTAAAACGCTGATTAAACCCAAAGTTGAAAGAATGTAAATAGTGCTAATTTGCTGATCATCTTTGGCGTAAGAATGCAGACCCGCAAGGTAAAAGTTGACCCCAAAATAGGTCATTAAAATACTCCCAAACGCCAATACAGATGCCAAATTAAAACCCCAGCGATTTCTCAACCCAGGTACCAAGCGCATATGAATGACAAACGCATAAATCATAATGCTTATGAGTGCCCAGGTTTCTTTGGGATCCCAACCCCAATAACGACCCCAGCTTTCATTGGCCCACATACCACCCAAAAAATTACCGATGGTCAACATAACCAAACCTACAGTAAGTGCCATTTCGTTAATGATGGTCAATTCTTTGACATTTAACAGCATTTTTTGCTTGTTATTTGCGGTTGTCAATATCATTAAAAGCAGACAAATCAGACCTAATATCATACCCAGAGCGAAAGGACCATAACTACCCACAATAATGGCCACATGAATCATCAGCCAATAACTGTTTAAAACAGGTTGTAAGTTTCCAATGGAGGGGTCCATCCAATTCCAATGGGCAATCATCAAAATCATCGCAGTTACAAAAGCAGTAGAGGCAAATGTCAAGTTGCTCTTATAGCCTAACATCACGCCAAAAGCCATGGTTGCCCAGGCCACATAAATCATGGATTCATAGGCATCACTCCAGGGAGCGTGACCTGAGATATACCAGCGAGCAATAAGTCCCAAGGTGTGAAGTCCAAAACACAGGAAGATCAAGACTTTAAAAACACTTACAGAAGCGTTTAAAATTTTACTTTTGTCTCTGATAATTTGCACGATTAATAATATAAACATCAAGCTGCTAGCATACATATACCAGCTAAAAAGCTTTTTAAAAATATCGTATTTATTGTATTTAATTTCAGCAGATATTTTTTCGTCTGTGAGCATGGCATCTCCGCCATACTTTAGCTGTGTTGTTTTAATCGCCTTCAATAATTTATCACTCTGAGAATAATCTCCGTTTTTTTTAACTTTTTCGTTCTGAAGTGTTGCCATATAGGCTAAAAAACCCGTTCGAATAAAGTTTGCATACAAAGAATCTTTTAAAACCAAACCACTCTGAACATACTCTCTTGGTGAGACCCATTTACTGTTGTTGTCGTTTGGAATTGGAAACAATTTTAGGGCATCGCCTTCCAAAGTGTTGTATAGAAGACTGACTCTTTGATCAGCCGCTTTAAACTCTTTTTGGATGGCAGTTGGGACCTGGGCACTGTAGGCATCTTCCAAAAAAGGGCCGAGTTTATAATTTAAATTAGGGTCTAAAAAATCGATCAGTGCTGCATATTTTTGGCCCTTGGGAATACCTATAAGATTTCGGATGGTATCGGCTTTTTTTAATTTCAGGTAAATTATGGGAACATTGTACCACAGCTGCGGGCTTTCTTGCATGGACAAAAAAACTTGATCTGCTGTATAGTTTTGATAGTGGTCCTTTTTAGAGAGCTTACGCAGCAGCTCTGAGGCATAAGTATTGACAGGTTTCATGCGACCGTCTGCGTCTTGTATAACCAAATACCCAAAGCGGTCAGAAACTGATGCAGGGGTTATGTTTTGAGCCAATATGGAATCCAGCTGAATTTGAGTTGGGCGCTGAAAACTGTGGTTGGTATTGTGAGTTGCTTGTGCAAAAAGACCAGCACTCAAAAACGTGAGTATGACAGTTAATGTGGCTTTTTTTCTTTTAATTTTATCTAATTGCTTTCTTAGGACTTCCATCCGAGCGCCTTTACTGATAAGGATGGCCAACAATCCAAAATACAAAAGAAAGTAACCCAAGTAGGTAAACCAAGTGCCCCAGTAATCGTGATTGACAGATAAAATCGTTCCTTTTTCATCGGGATCAAATGAAGATTGAAAAAAACGATATCCCCTGTGATTTAAAATATTATTCATGTAAATGTGAAAGTCAAAATCTTCTTCACGACTGTCATAAACTGTAACTTTACTTTCAAAGGAAGCATAACTCTTCTCTGTTCCAGGATAACGCTCTGCTATAAAATCATTGAGCTTGATGTCAAAGGGCAATTCCAGGACTTTAGAGCCGTATTTAAAGGCAAAATCTAGGCCGCCGACCTTGAGTTGTTTAAAGGGATTGTCAATGCCCTGACCACCTAACAATTTAAGGATTTTTGTTTCATTGTTTGCAGAAACTTTTAGCACAAGACCATCTTCGTCACCTTTTAATAATTCTGACTTTTTAACCACATCAAAAACTCCTTTCACAACAGGTTTTGGAAAGACGATAGCTTGATTTCCAACAATATATCTAGATCTTAAAACCAAAGGCTGTATACTGTCTTTTATCAACAGTCCTTGTTGTCCAGTAGCCATGGTCATATATTCGCCTTCAAAAGGAGACTGTATGGTCAACGCATTTGTCTCATTTGAATAACTTATATTGATGGCTCCAGCTGTGGGTTTATTGAGTGCATATAAAATGTTGTGAATGTTACTGACCTGCCCCAATTTTAAAAAGTGATTGTGTGGGGCACCACTCCCCGCTTCAACAAGCTTCAGATAAAAGTCCCCATTTTCATCAGGAACAATATCCTCTTCAGCACCAGGGATAAAATCTATCAATTCAACGGAAACAGCAGAATTGTGATAAGTGGTTTCAAGATGATATTTGTTGTTAAGTCTGGGGGAAAAATCTACCACATCACTTTTAGTACGGCGCTGCAATTGTCCATTGATTGTATAGTCACCTTCAATGTAAGTTGTTAAATAGGTTTTTTGCGATAAAAAAGTATTTTCAGTGGCTCCCTCCCTTATGGACATCATACCTTCAAAACCATAATATCGCGTTATAAAAGCACCCAAAAGAATAAAAATAAAAGACAAGTGAAGCGTAAGGGTGGCCCATTTCTCCTTTCGAAGTAAGCGGTATCTAAAAATATTGCCAATAAAGTTTATTAAAAAAACCACCATGATCACTTCAAACCATATGGCATTGTATATAAGCGTTCTGGAGTATGGAGTTGGAGAGGTAGACTGCCCTTGGTCCATAAATGTACCCACTGCCATTGCGATGGCATAAATAATAAACAGCATTGCAGTGAGGCGGTTTGAAAAAAGAATGTTACCTAATTTTTTGAGCATTTAATGACACAAAATTTAGTGAGCAGCAAAGGTACTTACTTTTTGTAAAAAAGTAATTTTAATCAAAGCGTTTTAACAGATATTTTACTAAAAAAAAGGACAAAGCCTAATTTTGACTTTCAAAACAAGCTAGAATGCTGTAATTTAGCTTAATGATTTCAATTGTAGTCATAGGAGCAGGCCAAGTTGGTACACATTTTTGCAACGCGATTCATGCCTCACCAAGCCTTTTATTAAAACAGTTTTACAACCGTTCAAAGGTTGCGTTAACGGATGACATTAAAGACGTTGAGTTTTGCAGTGATTTAGACTTGTTAAAAGATGCGGATTTATACATTATTGCGGTAAGCGATGTAGCAGTTGAAGCGATTTCAAAAGCACTTCCCTTCGAAAATCGCTTGGTGGTTCACACCTCCGGGAGTGTTGCAATGCGATTTTTAAGTAAGAAAAATAGACGTGGTGTTTTTTACCCTTTACAAACTTTTTCCAAAAATTCAGATTTAAACTTTTCGGCGGTTCCAATATGTATTGAAACCAGCTGTAAGAAAGATCGCGAACTGTTAAAATCCGTGGCCATAGCATTGGGGAGTCCATATTATACCATACAAACAGAACAGCGACAAGCCTTGCATTTAGCGGCTGTTTTTGTAAATAATTTCACCAATCAACTTTACCGCATTGCACACGAACTGACCGATAGTGAAGGTCTGGAATTTGATATCTTAAAACCTTTAATTGCGGAAACAGCCAATAAGGTACAAGTACTTTCACCTTATATGGCTCAAACTGGTCCTGCCAAGCGAAATGATAAAAAAACCATTTTGCAACAGCAAAAATTACTAGAAAACACCCCCAAGTTTCAAGAAATTTATAAACTCCTTACAAAATCAATTCAAAAAACTCATGGCTAAAAAGAATTACAAAGCACTTTTACAGAAAATTACAACCCTAATTTTTGATGTCGATGGTGTCTTAACTGACAGCTCTATTCTGGTTACCTCGGACGGTGAAATGCTAAGAAAAATGAACACTCGTGATGGATTGGCGCTCAAGCTAGCAGTAGACGCTGGCTTAAATGTCTGCATCATTTCAGGTGGAAGCAATGAAGGGGTCCGCAAACGCCTGCAAGGTCTGGGTCTCAAGGATGTCATACTCGGCGCACATGACAAAATTAAAAACCTAAAGACACTCATGGCCTCGTTGAATGTCACAAAGGAAGAAATTATGTACATGGGCGATGACATTCCCGATATCCCCGTCATGGCAGTTGTGGGATTGCCCTGTTGCCCACAAGATGCTGTCCCAGAAGTAAAAGCCGTTTCAGAATACATATCACATAAAAATGGAGGACAGGGAGCCGTCAGAGATATTGTAGAGCAAATACTAAAAATCAAGGGGCATTGGCTCAAAGGATTTAAAGCCAACCACGACTAAATCATTTGATGCTTCAAAACCATTTAAAATCAAAAAAACTTATTTTGGCCTCTGGGTCTCCCCGAAGACAAGAGTTGTTAAAGCATTTGAGGGTCCCTTTTGAAATTCGAATCAAACCCGTCGAAGAAATATATGCCGAGACGCTGCAAAGAGAAGAGATAACAGATTTTCTTGCTCAATTGAAAGCAAGTGTATTTAAAGCTGATTTAACAGCCAATTGTATACTCATTACAAGCGACACGATTGTTTGGTTTAAAAATAAAGCCCTAGGCAAACCCAAATCGTTAAAACAGGCCGTTGATATGCTCAAACGCTTGAGTGGGTCAACGCACGAAGTCATCACATCAGTTTGCTTGTCATCAACAAAAAAACAAATAACTTTTAATGCGAAAACTTATGTGACTTTCCGCAAATTAAAGGCTGTAGAGATTGAATTTTATATCAAAAATTATAACCCGCTTGACAAGGCGGGGGCTTATGGAATTCAAGACTGGATTGGACAAATTGGTATCCAAAAAATTCATGGCTGTTATTTCAATGTGATGGGGTTCCCTTTAAATCTAGTTTACAGTCATTTAGTTAAATTTTAAGAAAAATTCTGCAGCGCGCAGCTCGTTGTAATAGACCTTTCCTGGTAAAATAAAGCCAACGTGTCCCCCATAGGCTGGTGTTTCGAGTTGGATATATGGATTTTGTTCAGCAACAGAATTCGGGTAACACGAGTCTGTTAAAAACGAATCGTTAAGAGCGTTGAGAATTAATACAGGAGTTTTGATCTTAGGTAGAAATTGTAAACTACTGCATTGTTTGTAATAATCAGTTGCGTTTTTAAAGCCATTGGTTCGGGACGTATACAATTCGTCTAGGCTCCTGAGGGTCCAAATACGCCAAAGAGAACGACTGGAAATTTTTGAAGGAAACTGTCGTTGCTTCTTTTTTAATTTAATTTTCAGTCCAATCATAAAATAAATGTGATAAAATATATTTTTAAATTGATGAAGTGCTGCTGAAGAACCCGATAAATCTACCGGAACCGACACTGCCATGGCTGCTTTTATGTTGGAAGGAATATCAGCGTTTTCACCTAGGTATTTTAATACAATATTACCCCCCAAACTAATGCCATTTAAAAAAATAGAATCGTAATTATAATTTGAAATCACATGATCAATAACCGCTTTTAAATCTTCTGTCTGACCAGAATGGAAACTGAATAATTTGAGATTGTTTTCTCCGCTACAGCCTCTAAAATTGACACAAATAGCGTCAATATTTTGGGTGTTTAAATGTCGAGCAACACCAGAAACATATGGACGCTGACCATGCCCCTCCATGCCGTGTAGAATAATGACTAATTTTTTTGATGGTTCTGAGGCGTAACTCCAATCCAAATCTAAAAAATCACCATCTTTAAGTATGATGCGTTCACGCTTTTGAACGATTTTTAAATAGCGAATAATCCCTGAATATACGGTAGATAAAAATCCATTTCTAAAAACTTTTAAAGGACTGTAATGACTTTTAATCTTTGGCATGGTTTAGACTGATTTTATAAAATAAAGATCCAGTGTTCTGCTGGGCCATAAATCGCGCGTCTTGGCGTTTACCAACCACCCACACAACTTTAGAATTAGAGCATAACAACAAAACCTTTCTTTTTTCGGTGAGGGGTAATTTTTCGTCTTTAAAAAATTTACTGAGTTTCTTTTTACCTCGCATTCCACTTGGATAAAAGTAATCGCCAGATTTCCAGGGTCGAAGTTCGAGTGGGAATTTGAGTTTCTCAAAATCAACATATATGGTGTTGGAATCCATTTCATCTATTGTTTCGGCTTTTTTAATTTTTAAATAACTGCATATAGTCTTGACAAATATTTCCTCATTTACAGCCTTGATGCTGTATGTTTCACTAGGCTTTATATCATTGCGACTTAAAATTAAAACTTTTCGATCCTTGAGAAGAGAATGCGTTTTAGATAAAATCATTTTTCCAGATTGTGCGTTTAAAAGCTTGTCGATCTCATTCCAATCAGAAAACCCAAAGCGATTAAAAAGGGGGTATAAATAAGATTGGGTAGATTCCAAAGATTTGAGTACTGATATGTTATAGTGAGTCTCATTTTCATCAGCCTTGGTTATTAGAGCTTGTTCCACAGCTTTAACATGAATGTCCAATATAGATTTTAACGCTCTGAAGTTGGATTGTGTTGAGGCAATTGATTTGAGAGCATTGGGGTAAATTTGCTTTAAAACAGGAAGCAATTGGTGGCGCAATTGATTGCGCTGGTATTCTAACTTATCATTGCTACTGTCCTCCCTCCATTGTACTTTGCTTTGATTTGCATATTGCAACAATTGGTCTTTTGAAAACGGCAATAAAGGGCGTGCTACTGCTCCATTTTGTTTTGGAATACCTAGAAGACCATCCAATCCAGATCCCCTGCCTAGATTGATAAAGAAGGTCTCTAAATTATCATCGGAGTGGTGGGCTGTGAGAATGCAATCGAATTGCTGTGTTTTTACAAGTGTTTGAAACCAATTGTAGCGCAATTCACGAGCTGCCATTTGAACAGATTGTCTTGAGTTTTCAATGAATAATTTTGTTTTAAAGGCTTTTGTAAAGACTTGGATATTATTATTTTTTCCGTAGGCTTCAACAAAAGCCTGATCAGCCTCACTTTCTGAACCTCTCAAACAAAAATTACAATGGGCCAAAGAAATATTTAAATCCAAAGTTTGACACAATTTAACCAATACCATACTGTCTAAACCACCGGAACAGCCGATTAATATTTTAGCCTTAAAAAAAGATGGAAAATTGAGTTCGATATGTGCTCTAAACATCTTTAACATGCTGCAAAAGTATAAAATTAATTTTCCAAAACTACACGCAGGGCTTTGGCCTTGACCAAGCATTCTTCATATTCGCTATAAGCCAAACTTTTGGCGGTAATTGCACTTCCAACTGAAAAAGAGATATAAGACATTTCAGCATTGTATAAAATACTGCGAATCACTACATTGAAATCAAAATTTCCATCTGGAGTAAAATAACCAACAGCCCCTGAGTAAAGACCGCGCTTGGTCAGCTCTAGATTTTCAATAATTTTCATGGCCGAAATTTTTGGAGCTCCTGTCATACTCCCCATCGGATAAGAAGCTTTAATGGCATCCACAGCAGAAATACCAGGACGCAGTTCGGCCTTAATTGTTGAAATCAAGTGATGGACTTGCTTAAATGTGTATATGCCGTGCAGTTCTTGTACTTCTACACTCCCCTTCTTGGCAATTCTAGACAAGTCATTTCTTACCAAATCGACAATCATGACATTCTCACTCCGCTCTTTTGGATTGGCTAATAATGACTGCTTTAAAACAGCGTCCTCAAGTGCGTCTTCCGACCGCGGTGCGGTTCCTTTTATAGGTTGAGAAATTAACAAGTCTCCCTCCTTTTTTAAATAGCGTTCAGGTGAGGCTGACAAAAGAAACTGAGATTTATTTTTAAAAAAAACAGCAAAAGGTGGGGCCGAAAGGGACTGTAGATGTTTAAAAGCACGAAGGGGTTTTATAGAGCCATTGGCATAGAACTCTTGACAAAAATTGGCCTCATAAATATCACCGCGCTGTATGTGGGATTTTAATTGATTGACCAGCTCTATATAATGAGCTTTTGTAATCCTAGGCTGAATTTCTAGTGGCTGTTTATTTTCTTCCAATGCGGCAATTTGTTGCCTTTTGATTTGATCAAGGTCTAATTCTATTTCGTCAGAGCTGCCATTCAAATATTGGATTGTGACCTCATTACCTCTAATAAAAAAGATTTTTTTTGGTTGAAAGAAAAACAGATCCGGAAAACCGAGACCGTCAAAATTTGCAGATTTTAAATCTTCCAAATTATTTTTTAAATCATAGGATAAATATCCAAAAATCCAATCTTTTGTAGTCTGTTGATAGGCTTTAAGCTGTTCAAATGCCTGTCTAAAATCAGATTTGATGTAACTGAAAGCATCAACTGCCAAAACAGCATCAAAGTTACTGTAAGTTTGGCGGCATTGATTTGAATCTAACCAAACGACTTCTTTAAATTTTTGAGACCATTCTAAGAGTTGGACTTTGAATTTTTGAATGTCATTTACATCTATTTTTTGAAGCTGTCTCAAAAACAATTATTTCTTGTAAATTTAATAAGTAATTTATAAAAAATAACAACTTGATTAGAATATATTAACTGCTTGCTATACGGCTGATAAAAGGGGCGGTAAAAGTCTTTATTACAAAACTTTATTTTCAAGCTGCTAATATAAATTAATTAATTTTTGCTTTAAGCGTTTAAGGCGCATTTTTACAGCACTTTCACTACAATTGTAATTTTCTGCCATTTCCTTTATGGTTCCGTGGTTGCAATATTTAAATAAAATCATCTCCTGCTCATGTTTGGAGAGCAGTAGCAGCGCTTGATTAAGTTGAAGAATTTTTTGATTTTCGTTTTGATTCCCGCTGTAGTGATAACACAAAAATTGTGAACTCATTCTCTCGAGATTTACATTTTTATTTTCTAATATTTTATGTTTGTGGGAACGTTTATAATTAATGCAGTGGTTGTGAACAAATCGGTAAAGCCAAGTGAAAAATTTAGATTTAAATTTAAATGTATTCAGTTTTAAAAACAATTTAAAAAAAATATCCTGAGAGATATCTTCAGCATCTTCTGCGTTTTTGAAATATGACAAACACTGACCGTAAACAAAGGGGAAGTAGCGGTCATATAAAATTTCAAATAATTTCGCATCGTTATTAAAAACAATCTCCTTGACAAGAATCTCGTCAGAGTAATACTGAGGTTTAAGTTTAATTTTCAAAGCTTTGGGGGCTTTACAACAATGTACAAACACTGTCGATTGATTGTTATTTTGTTTAATAAAACTGGACAAACATTAGACAACTAACTGTAAGTCAATCATTTAAATATAATAAATTTTTAAAAAAAACAAAAAATGACATTAAAAAAAGGTCTAAAAAATCAATTTTAAACGGCAATATAAAGTTTAGATGTGAAGTGCACGGTCTTCTGTGGCTGCCAAAGCCGCTTCTTTGATGGCTTCAGTAAAAGTCGGGTGTGCATGAGACATGCGAGAAATATCTTCAGCAGAAGCCCTAAATTCCATCGCTACAACCGCCTCAGCAATTAAATCGGCACAGCGAGCACCAATCATATGGACTCCAAGAATTTCATCAGTTTTAGCATCGGCAAGAATCTTAACAAATCCATCAAGATCCATACTGGCACGGCTCCGTCCCAATGCGCGCATTGGAAATTGACCTGATTTGTAGGAAATGCCTTCATTCTTAAGGGTTTCTTCTGTTTTACCAACAGCAGCCACCTCAGGCCAGGTATAAACGACTCCAGGGATCAGATTGTAATCAATGTGCGGTTTTTGCCCTGCGATGGTCTCGGCCACAAAGACACCTTCCTCTTCAGCTTTGTGTGCCAGCATGGCGCCCTTGATGACATCGCCAATGGCATAAATATTTTGAGCAGTGGTTTGTAAATGAGTATTGACCTTAACTTGTCCACGCTCATTTAGTTGTACACCAGCAGCATCAGTATTGAGTCCCTCAGTGTAGGCGCTTCTTCCAACAGAAACCAGACAATAGTCCCCTGCAAATTCAATAATTTCTCCTTTTTTATTTTCAGCTTTTACCAAAACACCATTTGTAGTGCGTTCGACTGAGGTAACTTTGTGGGATACGTTGATTTTAAATTTTTGTTTTTTAAGCACTTTATTGAGTTCTTTTGAAAGGCTTTGATCCATGTTTGGAATGATGCGATCTAAGTATTCAATGACAGTGACTTCAGCCCCCAAGCGCTTGTAGACCTGCCCGAGCTCAAGGCCAATTACCCCACCCCCAATGATGATAAGATGTTTGGGTATTTCTTTAAGTTTCAAGGCTTCAGTTGAAGATATGATGCGCTCTCTATCAATTGAGACAAATGGAAGTTTTGTAGGTTTACTTCCTGTAGCAATGATTGTGTATTTGGTTTCAATTTCTAACTTTTCTTCACCTTCTATCTCAATATGAGTAGCATCCTTAAATTTACCGACGCCTTGATAGGTGTCAATTTTGTTTTTCTTCATCAAAAAATCAATCCCTCCAGTGGTTTGATCTACCACCCCTTGCTTGCGCTGCATCATTTTTTCGAGGTTGACTTTAACAGCCCCTGGCAATTCGATACCATGTGTTTCAAAATTTTTAACAGCGTCCTCAAAATGATGAGAAGAATCAAGCAATGCTTTACTCGGGATGCAACCAACATTCAAACAGGTACCACCCATTGTACTGTATTTTTCAATGATGGCGACCCGCATTCCCAACTGTGCACAACGAATGGCTGAAACATAACCACCAGGTCCAGAACCTATGACAACAACATCGTAAGAATTCATAAAGATTAATTTATATAATTAATTGACAAAAATACAAACTTCATCGCAATACAAAGCGCTTTTTGATCTAAATGTTAAGGGCTGTTGTGTGTTTAACTTGATTGATCATAAACATGCTGTGGGTGCTTCCGATATGATCTAAATTTGTAAGCTTTTCAATCATAAATTGTCGGTAAGCTTCCATGTCTTTGACATGAACCTTTAAAAGGTAGTCATAATCCCCGCTTAAGTGATAACACTCTAAAACTTCGTCAATTTTAATGACCTCCTTTTCGAAATGCTTTACGTTGTCTTGAGTGTGCTGAATGAGCTTGATGTGGCAAAAAGCAATAAATGATTTTTCTACTTTTTCTTTAGAAACAAGTGCTACATAATTTTCTATAACACCGGATTTTTCTAATTTTTTTATGCGCTCGTAAACGGCGGTTACAGAGAGCGAAAGCGCTGAAGATAGCGCTTTATTTGTGAGTTTAGCATTCTTTTGAAGGAGTTTGAGAATAGAGAAATCGAGGGCATCAAGTTTCATATTGAAAAAAAAACATTAGAATATTAATAATTATTAAATTTATAAAAAAATTATCTAAACAATAAACTAAATTTAAATTTATTTTCTTTTGAAATAAATAGTTGTTGTTTTTATGTCTTTTTATATTGATATTTGATTAAAATTAACCATCTACATATGAAGCCAGCAGACGCCATCCAAGATTTACAATATTTCGGAGAATTTGGAGGTATAAATCCCTCAATATCAGACGCATCCACCTATACCTTTCTGTCTGCAAAAACGATGTTTGACACATTTGAAGGAAATGCTGATGGTTGTTATTTATATTCAAGACACAGTTCACCATCCAACCTTTACCTCGGTGAGGCACTCGCTGCTATGGAGGGTACCGAAACCTCCAATGTTTTCGCCTCTGGAATGGGAGCGATTAGTGCTGTAATTATGCAACTTTGCAGCGCTGGAGACCATATAGTGTCCAGCAGGACCATTTATGGTGGCACTTATGCCTTTCTAAAAAACTTTACTCCTAAACTTGAGATTCAGACTTCATTTGTGGATATAACTGACATAAAACTAGTTGAAGCAGCCATATCTAAAAACACCAAAATCTTATATTTAGAGTCTATCAGCAATCCTTTGCTTGAAGTCGCAAATATTGCAGCGCTTTCAAAGCTTGCCAAAAAGTATAAACTTCAATTGGTTGTTGACAACACCTTTTCACCTTTGTCCATATCACCAAAACAATTAGGAGCAGATATTGTCATTCACAGCCTGACCAAATTTATAAATGGTGCCAGTGACGCCATTGGGGGCGTCGTTTGTGGAACTCAAGAGTTCATTGACGATTTACGAAATGTGAATAATGGCGCAGCAATGCTTTTTGGATCTACAATGGATAGCCTGCGTGCTGCATCCATTTTGAAAAACTTAAGAACCCTACACATTCGAATCAAACAACATAGTGCAAATGCGATGTACTTGTCTCAAAAATTTGAGTCACTTGGACTGAAAACTGTCTATCCTGGCCTGGCCTCACATCCCTCCCACTGTGTATTTAAAACACAAATGAATACTGAATTCGGTTTTGGCGGTATGCTAACAATTGATGTAGGAACTGTAGATAAAGCCAATGCATTGATGGAACTAATGCAAAACAAAAATCTCGGATATTTGGCCGTGAGTTTGGGATTCTATAAAACACTCTTTAGTGCTCCAGGGACTTCAACCTCATCAGAAATACCCGAAAATGAACAAAAAACCATGGGGCTCAGTGAAGGTTTGATTCGCTTTTCAGTGGGGCTTGACAACGATATTAAAAGGACCTATACATCCATGTATAAGTGTATGCAATCCGTTGGTATTTTTTAAATCCCTTTTAGGCGTTCCCAAAAATCTTTTAAATCTTTTTCTGATGTGTTTTCAGGGTAAAATGGCATTGCGGTCCACCGCTTGTCTATTTTTTTAATTACAAAGCTGAAAACGGAAGAATTGGGGTCGTCCTCCTTCATAAGCGGATATCTTAAATCTTTGTAGATAAAGGTGTCTTTATTTTCGGTTGGGGCGATGCAATAAAATCCGTTGGAGAACCATATCAAGGTTTGAATGTCCTTGTGACTTGAAGGAATCAAATGGTGGTTTTTAGAAATTTTCTGCCATCGTTTTGGAGTATTAGGGCGGTCTAAAATTGAATAAAACGCTGCATAATAGTGAGAATCCGATTCTGCCACAGCATACCAAAGTAAATTGTTTAAAATGGTAGGCTGACTTCGAAAGCGCAGGTATTCTACGCCTTCACTCTCGAGAGATGATTTAAAAATATTATGTACATGGCGTTTGTTTATGAGTGTCAAAATAATATAAAGTGAACTGATTCCCAGACCTAGCTTTAAAATAAAACCCCTTGCAGCAGAGGACCGCCTAAAAAACATCAAAACGATCAAACAAATCAAAAAAGGAAGGGTGTATAAGGGATCTGCCACAGAAATATTATCAAAGGCTACCCTATAATTTGAAAAAGGAGCAAACAGTTGAGTGCCGTAAGCTGTAAAACAATCCAGAATGGGATGGGTGAAAATCGACCAAAAAAAGAGCTGGATCCATCCTTTTCTCAGCACCTTATTGTGACGTTTCCCACGATTGTAAATCCAATGCATCAAACAGCCCATGGCTAAACTTGCAAATATTGCAAAAAAAATGGAGTGCATAAACCCTCTGTGAAAAGCCATCGCTTGAATTTCGTTATCGTACAACCAATCGCCAACAAATACATCTAAATCGGGAATTGTACCTCCAATTGCACCAAATAAAAGCGCTTTGTTTCCAATTTTTTTTCCTAAGGTCGCCTCACCACATGCGGCGCCTAAAACTATTTGTGTAAGAGAATCCATGAATGTTTACAAAAATACATTTATCAACGGTCTTATCACTGCATCTAAAGAATTAAATCAGGTTGATATTTTATATGCCTAGATAAAAACATATTCATTATTGCAATTCAAAGTCAAAAATTGTATTATTGATACGCCTATGAAAGCAGCAAGCATTGTAAATCTTAGAAAAGCCGTGGAGCATTTAGACCGTCAAACGCTTCAAACGCTTTGCCTGCGACTAGCGCGTTTCAAGCTAGAAAATAAAGAATTACTCACTTACCTGATTTTTGAATCTGAGGATGAGTTAAAATATGTTCAAGGCATAAAAATACAGTTGGAATCGCTTTTTGAGGATATCAACACGAATAGTTATTTCTACATCAAGAAAAGTGTACGGAAAATTCTTCGGAAAATTCGAAAATTTTCCCGCTATTCCAACGCGGCGGAAACTGAAGTAGAATTGTTACTTTTTTTTTGCTGGAAAATGAAAAGCATTCGCCCCTCAATTTTTAAAAATAAAACCTTGACAAATCTTTACAACCGTCAAGTTGAGGCTTGTAAAAAAAAGAATTCAAAGCTACACGAAGATTTACAATATGAATACCAACTACAAATTGAGGAATTAAATCAATAATTTATGGAAATATTAGGAATAGATGTAGGTGGATCAGGGATCAAAGCTGCTGTTGTCAACACTGATACTGGAGAGCTCTCCAGTGACCGATTGCGTATTCCCACTCCAAAACCAGCTACAGCAGAAGCCATTACAGAAATTATTGGACTTATTTGCAAGTCTTTCAACTGGAATTCTAAGGTTGGTGTTTCATTTCCAACCATCATCAAAAACGGTAAAGCCATGCATTATGGCAATTTAGACTCCAGTATTCAAGGCACCCAATTAAATGAGTTGTTTCAAAATGCTATTGGAAATCCTTTTTTTGTAGTCAATGACGCAGATGCCGCAGCTATTGGAATAATGGAATTTGGTGAAGGTAAAAATCTAAAAGGCTTGGTTATGACCATAACACTAGGAACAGGGATTGGGTCTGGTGTGTTCTTTAACGGAGAACTTCTCTCAAATTTTGAACTCGGGAGACTTTATGGACGAAAAGGAGATATCATGGAATCCTTTGCCTCTGATGCAGCCCGAAAAAACAACGAATGGGATTTTAAAAAATGGTCCAAACGGTTAAATTTTTTTCTTAACCATATCGAAAAAAGCTTCAGTCCTGACATGATCATTATTGGGGGTGGTGTGAGTAAAAAAATTGAACAATTTGAATCGTATCTCAAAATTAAAACCCCTTTGAAAGCCGCTGAGTTAAAAAACAATGCAGGCATTGTGGGAGCAGCGCTGTTCGCAAAAAAAGAGGACTCTAAACAATAATTAAGAGTTGAATATTCTAAACATCAATTCCTGAAACAAGTCCTTTGGATTTAAATTGGCATCCACCCCTTTACTCTTGACGTCCATGGTTCTTAAAATTTCAAAAACAGCACTGATTCGCCGCATGGGGAAATGTCTTGCGGCCTGAGTGTAATCTTTTATAAAATATGGATTGACCCCAATGGCTTTTGCAAGGGTTTGCGGGTTGCTACTGTCTGTAGTATGTATTGTCATCACTTTGGAAAAAAAACTAAAGAGGGTTGCAATGGTCAGTACAATTGGGTGTTTATTAGCGTTTTTTGTAAAGTATTTAACAATCTGATAGGCCTTTTTTTGATCCATATAAGCCAACGCATTTTGCAATTCAAAATTATTGAAATCCTTTGAAATGCCGATGTTTTGCTCAATGAGTTCCGCTGTGATATTACGGTCGTTCCCAACAATGAGCTCTAACTTGCCAAGTTCATTGGATATTTTTGTCAAATCATTGCCCAGAAATTCAGCCAATAATTGTGTAGCCTTTGGAGTAATTTTTAATTTTTTTTGTTGAAGTTTGCTGGAGATCCAAGCAGGAATTTTACTGTCATAGATCCGTTTACTTTCAAAAACAACCTGAGTTTTAGACAAGGCTTTGTAAAGTGCTTTTCGCTTGTCCAAGGATTTATATTTATAGCAAAAAACAACTGTTGTACTGGGTTGTGGTTGTTTCACATAAGGCATCAAGGACTCAATATTACGACTCAAATTTTGAGCTTCTTTTACAATGATAAGTTGTCGATCGGCTACCATCGGAAAGCGCTTTGCAGTTGATACCAGGGCATCTACAGAGGTGTCCTTACCATAAACAAGGGTTTGGTCAAAACCGCGGGCTGATTCCGCCAAAAGAGACGATTCAAAAAAAGAAGAAATCTCATCAATAAAAAAGGGCTCCTCACCCATCAAGAAATAAAGTTGGGCAACCTTGCCAGATTTTAAATCATTTATAATGGTTTGAGCAGTGTGCATTCAGAAAAAATTAGCAAATTTGTAATGTGAAGAATTTAAATTTTCCATCCTACAACTTTAGACTCAAAAATAGCGAAAATATTACTTATATCTTTGATGAAATTCGCAAAAAATTTGTGGTCCTTCAGCCCGAAGAGTGGGTGCGTCAACACTGTCTTAAATATCTTACAAAAGATAAAAACTACCCTATTTCACTCATTAATGTTGAAAAACAACTCAAAATTAAGACCTTGATCAGGCGTTGTGATATTGTGATATACAACCCAAACGGAACGGTCTTTTGTATTGTTGAATGCAAGGCACCATCAATTGCGATCAATCAAAAAACCTTTGACCAAATTGCAAAATACAACCGCACACTAAAGGCCAACTATTTAATGGTTACAAATGGATTAAGTCATTATTACTGCAATATGGACCAAGGCCCTAAAGGATATAACTTTATTGAATCCATCCCTTCTTACACACCAAATATAAACCCATTATGAAACTTGCCATTGTCATATTAAACTACAACGGTAAAGCTCTTTTGGAGCGGTTTTTACCCTCTGTAATTGCCTTTAGTAAAGACGCTTCAATATACATTGCAGACAATGGATCAGATGATAATTCTGCAGCCTTTATAAAACGTAAATTTCCACAAATTAAAATACTGGAGTTTTCTAAGAACTACGGATATGCCAAGGGCTATAACGAAGCCGTTAAAAAAATTGAAGCAGATGTATTTTGTTTTTTAAACTCAGATGTTCGCGTCACCAAAAACTGGCTGTTACCAGTCATTCAAGCCTTTGAAAGAAATAAAAACACAGGAATTATTCAACCCAAAATTTTAGATGAAAAGAATCCAGAAAAATTTGAATACGCCGGAGCAGCGGGAGGCTTTATTGATCAATTGGGGTACCCTTATTGTCGTGGACGAATTTTTGAAACAATTGAAGAAGACAAGGCGCAATACGATGGGACGGCCCCTATATTTTGGGCTTCTGGAGCCTGTTTTTTTATAAGAAGCATACTTTTTAAGCAGCTCAATGGGTTTGATGGCAATTTTTTTGCTCATATGGAAGAAATTGATTTGTGTTGGCGGGCAAAAAATCAAAAACATTCAATTTTATATGTAGGTCATTCTACCGTTTTTCACTTGGGTGGAGCAAGCTTAAAGCCAGGTCCAAAAAAAACATTTTTAAATTTTAGAAATAGTTTGTTGACACTTACCAAGAACAGTAAACACCCTTTGGTATTGGTGGTCCTTTTAAGGTTAATCTTAGATGGCTTTGCAGCTGTTAAATTCTTTTTGGACGGGAAATTTCAACTGGTTTTAGCCATCATTAAAGCCCACTTCAGTTATTATAAGCTACTGCCCTATGCCCTGTCATATCGAAAGGCCCATAAAAGGTTAAAATACAGTGGCGTCAAATCAATTGTTTTTAAGTATTATGTATTGAAAATCAAGACGTTTAAAAAATTAAATACACAATAAAATATAATATATTGTCTTGGCTTGCGTTTATTTTATAATTTTACGAAACATTTTTAAAAACAATCAAGATGAAAAAAATATTTGCGTTTGGGATTATTTTCCTGCTGACGGCCTCCGCATGTGGTCCTAACAAAGAGCTTGTTGCTGCCCAAAAAGAACTTAAAAATACCAAAGATTTACTCAACACCGCAACTGTTAAATTAAACAGTTGTCTCTCTGATAAAGCCGTGGCTGATGCCAGCCTAAGCGCCTTAAAAGAACAGTTGACAGATCTTCGCAAAACCAATGATGCCCTTTTTTCAAGTACCAAAGAAATGACAGTACTCACGACCAAAGGAGCTGAAAATCTTGAAAAGACACTTGAAAGTTTACAAGAACGCGATTTGAAAATTAGCCGTTTGCAAGACGCTGTTAACAAAAAAGACAGCGTTACTTTGGCAATTGTCTCTAGTTTAAAAAAATCCGTTGGAATCGATGATCCAGACATTGAAATAAACGTTGAAAAAGGAGTGGTATTTATATCCATATCAGATAAATTACTTTTCAAAAGCGGAAGTTATATTGTAACGGAGAAAGCTAAAACTGTACTGGCAAAAGTTGCCAAGGTCATCAATGATAAACCTGAATTTGAAGCCATGATTGAAGGTCACACTGACACTAGAAGCTATTCTAGCGGTGTTCTTCTCGACAACTGGGACTTGAGCGTAAAAAGGTCCACATCTATCATCAGAGAGCTTCAAAAAATGGATGTCAACCCCTCACAACTCATTGCAGCAGGTCGCAGCAGCTATGTACCACTAGTGGATAATGACACGGCTTTAAACCGTGCTAAGAACAGAAGAACTCGGGTGGTGGTGATGCCAAAAATCGATCAATTTTATGACATGATTGAAAAAGAAATGAAAGCACTTTCTGGAGAATAATTAAAAGATTTACTACACATTTAAAGCCCAACTTTTGGTTGGGCTTTTTGTTTGCCATATAATTCCATAACTTTATATTTGCAAAGGTTAATACAACACTATGAAAATTTCATACAACTGGCTCAAAGAATTTATTAACATCGATTGGGATGCAGATAAAACATCTGAACTTCTTACAAATTTAGGCCTTGAAGTTGAGGGAATGGATGTTTATGAATCTGTTAAAGGTGGGTTAAAAGGGGTTGTGGTTGGCCAAGTAATTGAATGTATAAAACATCCCAATGCAGACCGATTAAAATTAACAACTGTTGATGTTGGACAGCAAAAACCACTAAAAATTGTATGCGGCGCACCCAACGTTAAAATGGGTCAAAAAGTAGCTGTCGCAACCATTGGTACAACATTATTCTCTGCTGAAGGCGAAGCTTGGAAAATTAAAAAAGGTAAAATTCGAGGTGAAGAAAGCCATGGCATGCTCTGTGCCGAAGATGAACTTGGGATTGGTTTGAGCCACGATGGTATCATAGTCTTGGATGAAAAATTAATTGTAGGTACAGCACTTTCAGACCATTTTAATATTGAAAATGACCTGGTTTTTGAAATTGGATTGACACCCAACAGAGCCGATGCCATGAGCCATTATGGAACCGCAAGAGACCTCAAAGCTGGTTTAACGCAACAGGGCCTGAGTCCCGAGCTTATGAGCCCATCAGTCTCTGGCTTTCACGTCGATAATAGAACTCTTAAAATCGATGTAGAAGTATTGGCAAAAGACAAAGTTCCACGCTATTGTGGCATTACAATTTCAGCTG
>PBQM01000072.1 GCA_002725015.1 Flavobacteriaceae bacterium
ATTAGGTTTTTAATAAGCAAGCGTTTATTTATCACAATGGCCCTCTTAATTCTCGGCCGTTAGCCACCCTTAATAATTTTCTAAAAATAATTTAAAAAAAATTATTATTGGCATGATTTTTTAGGTTAAAATAAAAAACAAAACGCTATTTCCTCTCAAAAAATTTTTTATTTTTAACCGATTATTAATCATTTATAGGACACAATGCCTGCAAGGTAAGTCTTTGTAGAAACAAACAATAAGACATGGAAGAACAATCGCAAATTATTGACATTAAAGCAATTAACGAAAAAATTGAAAAACAAAGTGCTTTTATAGACCTCCTCACCCTTGAAATGAACAAAGTTATTGTAGGTCAGAAGCAAATGATAGAGCGCTTGTTGATTGGCCTTTTGGGGCAAGGCCACATTCTTTTGGAAGGAGTTCCAGGGCTTGCTAAGACTTTGGCCATAAATACCTTATCACAGGCGGTCGCGGGTAGTTTTAGCCGCATTCAGTTCACCCCTGACTTGCTCCCAGCAGATGTGGTTGGAACCCTTATTTACAATATGAAAAACAATGATTTTAGCATCAAAAAAGGGCCTGTCTTTGCTAATTTTGTTTTGGCTGATGAAATCAACCGAGCACCAGCCAAAGTGCAATCCGCCCTACTAGAAGCCATGCAAGAAAAACAGGTGACCATTGGAGACGAGACTTTCATCTTAGACAAACCTTTTCTCGTTATGGCCACTCAAAACCCTGTTGAACAAGAAGGGACCTACCCTCTACCCGAAGCGCAAGTTGATCGCTTTATGCTTAAAACCGTGATTGATTACCCAAAGTTAGAGGACGAGCAAGCCATTGTTCGCGCCAATTTAAAAGGGGCCTTTGAAAAAGTAAACCCCGTTGTCAATGTAAAAGAAATTTTAACCGCACAAAAAGCGGTACGAGAAGTCTATATGGATGAAAAAATCGAAAAATACATTTTAGACATCATTTTTGCAACACGATACCCTGAGCGTTACAATTTAGCCGACTTGAAGCCCTTGATTTCATTTGGCGCCTCACCTAGAGGCAGTATTAATTTAGCCACTGCGGCGAAATGCTATGCTTTTATCAAGCGGCGAGGATATGTGATCCCAGAAGATGTAAGAGCCGTTGTTTTGGATGTACTGCGCCACCGTGTCGGTATTACTTACGAGGCGGAAGCGGAAAACATCACATCAGAAGCGATTGTCAATAAGATTGTCAATGTCATTGAAGTTCCCTAATCCTTGCGCTCACCTTTTAATAAACGACCAACAAAAGTCGCCATAAATTAGACTCATGGATACTAAAGAGCTGATAAAAAAAGTTAGAAAGATTGAAATCAAAACAAGGCGGTTGTCCGACCATGTCTTTGGGGGAGAATACCATTCTACTTTTAAAGGTCGCGGAATGACTTTCTCTGAGGTGCGACAATACCAGTACGGAGATGATGTTAGAAACATCGATTGGAACGTGACCGCTAGGTACAATGAGCCTCATGTGAAAGTTTTTGAAGAAGAGCGCGAACTGACGATGATGCTAGTGGCCGATGTTTCTGGCTCAAAACAATTTGGAACGCAAGCGCAATTTAAAAATGAATTTGTCACAGAAATTTCCGCCACATTGGCTTTTTCAGCCACTCAAAACAACGATAAAATCGGTTTAATTCTTTTTTCAAGTGAAGTAGAGCTTTTTATTCCTCCAAAAAAAGGGCGCTCTCATGTTCTAAGAATCATTCGGGAGCTTTTAGAATTCAAACCCAAAAACAGGGAAACTGATATTTCTGAAGCCTTGCGTTTTTTATCTAGTGTAATGAAGAAAAAAGCCATTGTTTTTGTACTCTCTGATTTCTTGTCGGCTGACTACAAACAAAACTTGAAAATTATGGCCGGTAAACACGATGTTACTGGGATTCGGGTCTTTGACAAATCTGAAGTTGAAATACCAAAGCTTGGCGTCGTTCAGATGATAGACCAAGAAACTGGAAAGTCCCATTTGGTTAATACCAACCTAAAGCGTGTCCGTAATAATTATGCCAAATACCAAAGGGATCGAATCCACTATTACGAAGACAGCTTTAAAAAGTCGGGGGCGGGTTTTTTAAGTTGCGGAACCAACGAAAGCTATGTAAAAAAATTACTGGGCTATTTTAAGCAAAGAGGATAACTTTATGCTGGAAACAAAAAGAAAATGGACTGATATAAACAGCTTATGGGTAATGCTTGGGCTGATTCTATTTACAATTGATGGACATTCCCAGGTCAAGACATCTGTAGATTCAACAGCCATTAAAATCGGAGAAGAGCTGATCTATAATATTGAACTAGAGGTAGACAGCAGCTCGGTGGTTGTGTTTCCTAAAGGTCAATCCTTTGGCGCTTTGGAGCTCATAGAAGACTATAAAACCGACACCCTTGTCAAAGATTTTAAAGTTAAACTTCTAAAAAAGTATGGACTAACGCAGTTTGACTCTGGCATCTATACTATTCCTGCTCAAAAAGTTTTAATTGGTGAAAAGGTCTTTTACTCAGATTCGGTAAGCGTAGAAATCAATGCTGTAATGATCGACACTGCCAAGCAAAATCTTTATGGCATCAAGCCAATCATTGCGGTTGAAAAACAAAGCTCTTTTTGGAATGCTTTCAAATGGATTTTTGGAATGCTCTTGGCCGCTGGAATCGCTATTTGGTACTTCTTTTTTTATGCTAAAAAAACCCTTTCAGATGCAGAACAATTAGCGAAGCTTCCTCCTTATGAGCAAGCTAAGCTTGCTTTGAACAAACTCAATGAAAAGACTTCTTACGAAAATGAAACCATCAAAGTTTTTTATTCGGAACTGACCCTTGTCTTGCGAAAATACCTCAATGCAAAGGTCTATGATCAGTCCTTGGAAAGCACCACAGAAGAATTGCTGGAAAAACTTTACAGCTTAAAACGCGCTGAGGAATTTGTGTTTAAAGACGAAACCCTTAAAAATATTGAAACAACGCTTAAGCGAGCGGACTTGGTAAAGTTTGCGAAATCCAAGCCTCAATTTGAAATTATGCGAATGGATAAGCAAATTATAGCGCAAGAAATTGATCAAGTTAGAGCAGGTCTTCCCAAGCCTAGCGAAATTGAGTTACAGCAAACCTTAGAGTATCAAAAAGGCCTAAGAAAAAGAAAAAAACAGCAACAATTCAAATGGGCAGGTATCACACTTTTCACACTTTTTCTTTTGACGTTTTTGTGTTTTGGTTTTTATTTCGGATTCAACACTTTAAAAGATACTGTTTTGCGGCACCCTAGTAAATTACTTTTGGAAAATAATTGGGTTTCAAGCGAATACGGAGCCCCAGGAATTCGCATAGAAAGTCCCAAAGTTCTGCTGCGTGATTTTGGGGATTCAACCGCTGTCAAAGGGAGTGATTTAGATATAAAAAAGTTTTACTTGGGTGAACACAGCGCAGCGCTGAGACTTATCGTAAAAAGCACCAAATTAAACAAGCAGCGGAACAATGAAAATGATGCTGTGGATGTTTTGAAAATTGCAAAAAACGAGTTGTTGTTTTTGGGACAAATGGGCGCGTCTAACATACTGCCAAAAAATGAAGAATTTACAACGCCTAACGGACAGAAGGGCCTAAAAACTTACGGCAATGCAAACTTTATATTTAAAGATAAATTATCAAACGCCGAATTTGTAATTCTTGGTTTTTCTGCCAAAATATTTTTACAACAGCTCATTTTAATTTGGGACGCTGAGGACCCATATGCGACTCAAATCTCTGAACGCATCCTCAGTTCCGTAGAGCTAAACGATCAAACCCAAAACTGATGTTAGAAGGAATCGAATTCACAAATGGTCTGTTTTTTTGGCTGCTACTTATATTGCCATTTCTAACAATGTGGTATGTGTTAAAACACAAACAACAAAATGCAAGCTTAAAAGTTTCAGCGCTTCAAGCCTTCGGTAAGCAAAGTCAGCTCTGGGGCTTGGTAAAACACCTGCTTTTTTTGCTTCGTTTGACGGCTATTGGATTGATTATTGTCGCAATGGCGAGACCACAAACAGTGGACGTCTCATCAAAAATAAAAAAAACACTCGGTATAGATATTGTAATGGCCATCGATGTTTCTGCCAGTATGCTGGCCAAAGACTTAAAGCCAAGTCGCCTAGAGGCCTTAAAAACGGTTGCTGGTAAATTTATCGCTCGCCGACCTAACGATCGTATTGGATTGGTAGAGTATGCTGGAGAAAGCTATACCAGGACGCCAATCACTAGCGATAAAAATATCGTTCTAAAATCGATGAAGGAGATTGAGTATAATACCATAATAACAGGTGGAACTGCTATTGGAATGGGGCTTGCTACAGCCATCAATAGAATTAAAGACAGTAAGGCAAAGAGTAAAATTATAATTTTACTGACTGACGGTGTCAACAATTCTGGTTTTATCGACCCTAAAACAGCCAGCGAATTGGCCGTTGAATACGGTATAAAAACCTATACCATTGGCCTGGGCAGTAACGGTAATGCTTTGGCGCCCATAGCGCTCAACGCCAACGGTTCCTTTAGATATGGACTGTCTAAGGTGGAAATTGATGAAGAATTGCTTAAAGAAATCGCAGAAGACACAGGGGGGTTGTATTTTAGGGCAACTGACAATAAAAAACTAGAGGCCATCTATGAAGAAATTGACCGTCTGGAAAAAACAGAAATTGAGGAGTTTAAATATTACAATTACGAAGAAAAGTTTCGTCCATTTGTGCTGTGGGCGATGGGCCTTTTAATATTTGAATTTTTAATAAGACACAGTATTTTAAGAAGTTTTGTATAATATGTTACAACTTGAACAAGAGTTTTGGTTTTGGTCACTTTCCCTTTTGCTATTAATGGGTTCGTTGTTTGTGTACTCCTCACTTTGGAAGAAAAAAACGAAACGAGAATTTTCATCCTCTAAATTGTTAAAACAATTGAGCCCCGACCAATCCTTTTTTAAATCTATTTTAAAGCTGGTTGTCCTTTTATTGTCGGTTGTTTGTCTGACCTTTGCGCTTGTAAATCCAAAGGTCGGCACAAAGCTTTCGACGGTAAAACGGGAAGGAGTAGACATTGTATTTGCCATAGATGTCTCCAAAAGCATGCTTGCCGAGGATATTGCACCCAGTCGTTTAGAAAAAGCACAACAGCTGACAGCCCAGATTATAAATGGCCTTGTGGGTGACCGTGTTGGCATTATTGCCTATGCGGCTAAAGCCGTCCCGCAGTTGCCCATTACTACAGATTATGCGGCGGCTAAAATGTTTCTTCAAAATTTAAATACAGACATGCTCTCGTCTCAAGGAACAGCGATTGGTGAAGCCATTCAGCTCTCAAGAACTTATTTTAATGACGAGGCGCAAACCAACAGGGTGTTGGTGATTTTGTCAGACGGAGAAGACCATAACGATCTCAGTGTTGAAGTTGCTGAAGCTGCAGCAAAAGAGGGTATCAAAATTTTTACCATTGGGGTTGGTACTGAAAAAGGGGGGGCTATTCCGATTAAAAAGAACGGTATCGTGATGCGCTACAAGAAAGATTCTGGCGGTGAGACTGTGATCACAAAACTCGACAAAAAGACACTCAGTGAAATTGCCAAAGCATCAAATGGAATTTTTATTGAAGGAAAAAGCACCAAAGAAGTGACTGATCAAGTTGGGCAAATTTTAAACGCCTTAGATAAAAAAGAATTCGAAGCAAAAGAGTTCTCTGAATTTAAAGATCAATTCCAGTGGTTTTTGGGATTTGCTCTTTTCTTTTTAATTTTGGATATCTTTCTCTTGGAAAGAAAAACCGCCTGGCTCAAACGCTTGAATTTATTTAATGAAAACTTATGAAACTGGAAAAAATCAACCTTTTAATGGCGCTCAGACTTCTTATCAACATCAACCTATTGTTGGGGGGGCTTTTGTGGAGTGCCAGCGGTCATTCTCAAGACGAAGCGGAATTAGCGTCCCTTTCAGATGCCTATGTTTACGAAGGAAATTCGCACTTTAATAACTCCTTTTTAGAGGCTGAAAAAAACTACAGGATGGCGCTGTCTGAAATGCCGTCAAACACAAAGGGGGCGTACAATCTAGGAAACGCTTATTATAACGCTGAACTCTACGATGAAGCTTTAGCAAGGTTATTGGAGGCGGCAAGAAAGGGCACTAAATTAGAAAAACACCGCGCCTATCACAACATAGGCAATGTTCTGATGCAGGACAAGCAATGCAAAAAAGCGGTTGAGGCCTACAAAAATGCGTTGAGAAATGACCCTAAGGATGAAGAAAGCCGTTACAATTTGGCAATTGCTCAAGAATGCGCCAAAGAAGAAGGGGGTGGGGGTGACGATGATCAAGAGGAAAAAGAACAAAATCAAGATCAGCAAAAACAAAACGAGGAAAAAAAAGACAGCGATAAAGCGCAGGACAAAGAAGAAAAAAACAAAGATAAAGGAGAAGAAGAGGATGGTTCAAATAAAGGAGAGGATGAAAAAAAAGAAAACAGCAAGCCCCAAGACAATAAAGGAGATGAAAGTTCTGACACTAAAAAACCTGAGCCTCAGGCGGGAAAACTATCACCTCAGCAAATAAAAAACCTTCTAGAGGCTATGAATAACGAAGAGAAAAAAGTTCAAGAAAAAGTAAATGCCTCGAAAAAGAAAGGGGTAAAAGTTAAATCTGATAAAGATTGGTAAAAATGAAAATTAGGCTGTTCTTGGTTTTTTTATGCATTGCCAATATAGGTTTTGCTCAAGTTACTTTTGAGGCGAAGGTTAGCAAAAAAACGCTTGGAATCAATGAACGGCTGCGCATAGATTTTAAGATGAATAAGGACGGAGACAACTTTACACCGCCAAGCTTTGAAAACTTCAGAGTGGTAGGAGGGCCCAGTCAGTCGATCAATAATTCTTGGATAAATGGGAAGCGGACCTATTCAAAAAGCTATACCTATTTTTTGGCACCCACAAAAAGGGGGGTGTTTCCCATTGATCAATCTAGTATTGAGGTGGACGGTGTCACCTATAAAACCTCTCCAATTGAAATTGTCGTAACTGCCGCTGTTGACAAACCCAAAGATCCGAACGATCCTGAATTTATTGCTTCTGAAAGCATTCATTTGGTTGCTGAGGTTTCAAAAACAACTCCATATTTAAATGAATCTATTTCAGTTGTTTACAAACTTTATGTAGCGGAAAACACTGGGGTCCGCAATTGGGATGAGCTCGATACGCCCCGTTATAATGATTTCTGGAGCCAAAATATAGCCGTCAAAGAGTTGGCGGTAAAAAAAGGTAAATACAAAGGGGAAAACTACCGCTATGTCGTGCTTAAAAAAACCGTGTTGTTTCCTCAAAAATCAGGAGAATTAACCCTTGAACCGTTGACCTTGGATGTGAGTGTTGAAGTTCCATCAGGCCGAAGGGACCCCTTTGGAAGAAGAACTATGACTACCACCACAAGAACTGTAACAGCAGGGAAAAGAACAATCAAGGTTAAACCGCTGCCCAAAGCCGGGAAGCCTCAAAATTTTTCAGGAGCTGTTGGTCAGTTCCAATTCAGCGCAACACGTTCTAAAAAAAGTTTAAATGCAACAGAGGCATTCCAATTAACATTGGCCGTTGAGGGAAAAGGAAACTTAAAGCTCTTTGAATTGCCAAACCCTAATCTGCCCCCAACCTTAGAAGTTTACGAGCCTGAATATTTAGAGGATATTAATACAACTTTGTCTGGAACAGCAGGAAGCATTAGCGATACTTATACAGTGGTTCCAAACGAGGCAGGTCAATACCCAATACCACCTATTGAGTTTTCTTATTTTGATTTGGCCACAGAAACATATAGGGCGGTCACCTCAAACCAAATGCGCATTTCAGTCAAACCAAACCCCAATTATAGCTCCGGCACTCAGGCAGCTGAAGATGAAAGGGTTGTTTATGCGTCAGGCGGTCAATTTTTGTCCTTCAAAACAAAGACCTCTCTGAAGGCTATTAATACAACAGCTTTTTATGGAGGGCGTTTATTTTGGAGCCTATTGCTTGGCCCCTTGATCTTAATCCCCTTAATTATTTTATACACTAAAAAACGAGAAAAAACATCATTGGATCTCGCGGGGAATAAAATCAGAAAAAACAATAAATTAGCTCGAAAATACTTGAGTGAGGCAAAAACAAGTGTGGGTGAAAAAGAGCCTTTTTATATAGCACTAGAGCGGGCGCTTCACAATTATCTAAAAGCAAAGCTTAAAATTGAAACAAGTGAGTTTAGCAAGGATCGCATCAATAGCTTATTGACGAAAAAACAAGTTCTCAGAGTGGATGTGGTGTCGTTTTTAGGGCTTTTAGAGGCCTGTGAGTTGGCGCGTTACACGCCATTTTCAGCCTCTGATATGGCACGCGATTACGCCAAAGCACTCGAAACCATAAGCCGATTAGACAAACAATTAAAATAAGATGAAACGGTTAATATTCATATTTTATACAAGCTGCTTTTTGGCAGGAGCTCAAAACAACCCTGAATTTGATAAAGGAAATGCGCTTTACAATGACGGTGATTATAAGGCCGCTATACAAGCCTATGAGGTCATCCTTGAAAAGGGGCTGCACTCTGCCGAACTGTATTACAATTTGGCGAATTGCTTTTACAAACTAAATAAGGTAGGGCCCACGATTTACTTTTATGAAAAAGCCCTGATGTTGGATCCAAAAGATACCGCTATTCTCAACAATTTAGCGTTTGCTGAAAAAATGAGAATAGACAAAATTGAGCTGATACCAGAAATGGGTTTGGTAAGACTTATAAAAAATATCGTTGATTTATTTAAATTGGACACTTGGGCGTTTATTTGTATCGCATTTATGCTTGCTTTTATTGGGTTTTTTATCGCTTACTACTTGAACCAAAGCGCCAAAAAAAAGCGCCTCTTTTTCGTCTTGGGCTGCCTTAGTGCATTGCTTGTTACGGCCTGCTTTGGCTTTGTCCATCAAAAAAACAAGCGTATGGAATCCCAAACTTTTGGAATTCTTTTTTCTCAAAAGGTCAGGGTTCAGTCAGACCCAAACCTTAAAAGCGATACTGCTTTTGAATTACACGAGGGAACCAAGGTCCAATTGTTAGAAACATATCAAGGGAATTGGACAAAAATTAAATTGCAAGACGGAAAAACAGGATGGATTCCAAACAATGATGTCAAGGCCTTATAAAACTTGAGTTTCTATTTGTTTTTTATTTGTAAAAATATACTAACTTTATTGTAAACTTCGTCCTGCAAATAGAAACAAGTCGGCGCCTTTCATCCCTAAATTTATAATTTTAATGAATACTTTTTTTTCTAATATTAAAGGAGACGCCTTTGGAGGTATCACCGCTGGAATTGTAGCCTTGCCTCTGGCATTGGCTTTTGGCGTTTCTTCTGGCCTTGGCCCAAGCGCAGGGCTATATGGCGCTATTTTTATCAGTTTTTTTGCTGCACTCTTTGGGGGGACTCAAACGCAAATTTCTGGACCTACCGCTCCCATGACCGCCGTTAGCATGGTGATGATTGCTGGCATCGTAGCAGCAAATGATGGAGATATAAACAAAGCTTTCCCGTTGATTCTAATGGTTTTTTTCTTGGCGGGTTTAATTCAGGTTGGCCTTGGTTTTTTAGGTTTTGGAAAATATATTAAATACATTCCTTATCCTGTTGTGTCTGGGTTTATGACGGCCATTGGTGTCATTATTTTACTCACACAGATTCTTCCCTCTATAGGCTACAACCCAAAAAACGACACGGACTATGTAAATCAGTTTAAACCACAGGCAGAGGAAATTATTCTGGAAAATATTTTAAAAGAAGAGGCTGGCGAAGGGATTTTAGTTTTGGAAAATTTTGAAGAAACCATCAGTCGGGCAAAGAAAATCACTGCGGAAAGTATTTTGAGAGAGTCCAGAACTCTAGCGGCAAAAGAAGCTTCCGGTACCATTGGTGCACTTAAAATTTTACCCCGTGCTTTGAAACATATCAACCTTTTAGAGCTGCTGCTGTCTCTTGGGACTATTATTATAATTTATGGATTTAAGAGAATTACAACGTCCATTCCAAGTACACTAGTGGCGCTTATTGTCGTTTCTGGACTGGCCATCGTTCTGAAATTAGACTATGTCCCTATTGAGCAGATTCCCCAAGGCTTACCCTTACCTCAGCTCGAAATGTTTAGATCCCTTAGCTTTAGCAGCTTAAGTCCATACATACTGACCGCATTGGCGCTGGCTTTATTGGGGGCCATCGACTCATTACTCACAAGTATAGTAGCCGACAATATGACAAAAACCAAGCACAACTCTAACAAGGAGCTTATTGGCCAGGGGGTAGGCAATAGTATTGCCGCAGTTTTTGGAGGGATTCCTGGAGCAGGAGCCACCATACGAACTGTTGTAAACATCAATGCTGGAGGAAAAACGAAACTCTCCGGAATGATTGCTGGGCTGCTGCTGCTATTTATTTTACTTGCCCTAGGGCCTGTTGCTTCAAAAATCCCCGCCGCTGTGCTTTCTGGAATCCTAATTACTGTGGGGATTGGCGTCATGGATTATAAGGGGTTGCGAGCAGTTGCTAAATTGCCGAAAAATATAAAACTAGGTCCAATAAAACTGAGTTCAGAGGTGTTAATAATGGTGGTTGTAATGCTCTTATCGACTTTCTGGGACTTAATTTTTGCCGTTGGGATTGGGCTTATTATATCCTGTCTAATATTTATGAAATTGATTGGTGATTTGACGGCTAAATATTCAGAAATTGAAGGCCTAAAGGAAGAGGCTTGGCCAGATGAAATGGGGTTCCCGTCCGCGCTTAAAAACGATGTTTTTATCAAACACATAAAGGGGCCTTTATTTTTTGGTTACACCTCAGAGTTTCAGCAGCTTTATACACAAATTCCCAAGCAAGCCAAAACAGTCGTCATACGCCTGAGTAAAATGCCTTATATGGACCAAAGCGGTTTATATGTAATGGAAGATATACTTCTCGATTTAAAGCTAAAAGAGATCGCTGTTATTTTTGTTGGACTACAGCATCAGCCTCGGTATATGATGGAAAGAATTGACATCATTCCCGATGTCATTCCAGAGTCAAAAATCTATGTAAATTTTAAAGCCTATCTCAAAGAGATTTCGAAATAAGCCCTGCTTTAATTTTAAGGCTTCGGATTGTTTTCTTTTGGCTTTGAAAGCTCTGGTAAATGAATGTCTTGGGTTCGGCTCATAAACGCCGGAAGAATAGCAGGAGCCAAAAACTGAACGGGTTTGTATAGGGTAGACGCCTGAATTTTCTCGTCTGGAACAATCGATATAGACCCGTTAAAAGTTTCAACTACCAATATCAATACGGAACATATTAATGTCATTTTGAGGCCTCCAAAGACCCCCCCTAAAATTTTATTTAACAACCCCAAAGCCGCAAAGCTTGCAAGCTTTGTAAGTGCTTTTCCCGCCAAGGATATTGCAATAACAATCACAACGAACGTAATAACAAAGGCGGATATCGCAATGGTTTTTTCAGACCAATCTAAATGGCTTGATAAAAAATCGGAGGCATAGTTGCTAAAATAAGCAGCCCCATAAGCCCCTAAAACCAGCGCCAACAGGGTGGCTATTTCAACAAAAAGCCCTTTAAAAAGCCCCCTGACAACACCAAAACCAATGGCGGTCAATAGCAGTATGTCGATAACAGGCATGGAGAGTGATAAGGTTGATTTATATTCATTTTAATTTGATATAAATTTACAAAATAATTAGTGGTAAGAAAAGAACCTTTTAGAGGGCGCTAATGCAGTCTTTTAATATGTCACACAAGAGATTTTGTGTTGCTGATAATCATGTAAACCTCAAACCTTAAAACACGGAGCCGTTTAAATTGTAACAACTCACCAAACACGGCAATCTCAAAGTATCTTTCCGAAAGGTGCTATATTGATTAAGTTTTATTAAATTTGATTTTTATTTTTTAAGATGATTGACCACATTAACTCCCTAATCAAAGAAGCTCAGAGTTTTACCACAACCAGCTTGTCGGAAGTCGAAGATTTTCGTGTTAAGTTTTTGGGTAAAAAGGGTATCCTTAATAAACTTTTTGCAGATTTCAAGACGGTGACTAACACTGAGAAAAAGGCTTATGGTCAAGCCATAAATGAATTAAAATCTACGATTCAGGATAAGGTAAACACGCTCAACAGTTCACTAAATGAAGGCCAAAAAATAAGGCGCGAATTTATAGACTTCAGTCGCCCTGGTGATCCTTTTACGGTTGGGGGGCGTCACCCTATATCTCTTGTAAAAAATCAAATTATCGATATCTTTTCGCGCATCGGCTTTAATATAAGTGAGGGGCCAGAAATTGAAGACGATTGGCATAATTTTACAGCACTCAATTTACCGGAACACCACCCTGCAAGAGACATGCAGGACACGTTTTTTATTCAAACAGATCCCGATATTTTACTTCGCACTCACACCAGCTCAGTTCAAGTCCGTTATATGGAAAACAACAGCCCCCCCATTCGCACTATCTCACCTGGAAGAGTGTATAGAAACGAGGCCATTTCAGCAAGGTCACACTGTTTTTTTCACCAAGTTGAAGGTTTGTATATTGATAAAAACGTAAGCTTTGCTGATCTAAAGCAGACACTACAGTTTTTTACAAAAGAGCTGTTTGGCAAATCAAAAATTCGGCTGAGACCTTCATACTTTCCTTTTACAGAACCCAGTGCGGAAGTGGACGTTTATTGGGGTCTAGAAACAGAAACCGACTATAAAATGACCAAAGGTACGGGATGGTTAGAGATTATGGGTTGTGGAATGGTAGATCCGAATGTTTTAACTAACTGCGGGATTGATGCAAAGACATATTCCGGCTTTGCCTTTGGTATGGGCGTGGATCGCATCGCCTTGCTGCTGCACCAAATCAATGATATTCGGCTGTTGAGTGAAAATAATTTGCGTTTTTTAGAGCAGTTTAAAAGCGTATTATAGCAAAGTTAATCCAAAACACTTACCAGTGTTTTAAAAACTTCTTTTGGATTGGCATCAGAATATAAGATTTGGTAAACTGCATCAATAATTGGCGTTTGAGCAGCTGCCTTGTTTTTGTGGTTGATTTGGTAAGCACTCTTTGTGGCGTAAAACCCTTCTGCAATCATATTCATCTCCATTTGTGCCGATTTAACTGTGTATCCCTTACCTATCATGTTTCCAAACATCCTGTTGCGAGAAAATGCTGAATATCCCGTCACTAGCAAATCCCCCAAATAAAGAGTTTCATTAATTTTACGCTTCATTTTGTATACTTTTTTAATGTAGCGTTTCATCTCTCTGATCGCATTACTCATCAATACACTTTGAAAATTGTCTCCATATCCCAAGCCATGAGAAATTCCTGCCGCAATGGCATAAATGTTTTTTAACATCGCGGCATATTCTGCCCCAACCACATCATCGTGCGTTTTGGTTTGTATATAATCGCAAGAAAGTCTAGAGGCAACCTCGGCTGCTAAAGCTGCATTTGTACACGCAATGGTCAAATAAGACAAGCGCTCTAAAGCCACCTCTTCGGCGTGACATGGTCCACCGATGACGGCAATCTGATTGAACGGCACCTGTTTTTGTTGGTGAAAATACTCCCCTGCCAACAAGCCGAATTCCGGAACAATTCCCTTGATGCCAGAAACGATATTCTTTTTGGAAATATCAACGGACAGCAATTCTAATTGGGCGTGAACAAAAGCCGAGGGAATGGCAAAAATAAGCACCTCAGCGGCAGCGGCAACCTCATTAATATCGGTGCTCAAAATCAACCGGTCGTTGTCTAGTTCTACTGATGACAAATAAGAAGGGTTGTGCTTTTCATTTAAAATATATTGAATGGTTTGAGTCTTGCGAACATACCAATGAACTTTTGGGAGGTTTTCACACAACATTTTGACAATCGCTGTGGCCCAACTTCCATTGCCGAAAACAGCATATGTTGTCTTAGAATCCATACGCTAGTGAAACTTTTGTTCAATAATGTCCAAAAAACGCGTTTCGTAATCTTCCTTGCCATCCCAATTATTGTAGTCGGGCTTTATGATATTTTCTAAAAAGTCTGTTATTTCTTCAAACGAGTCCATGGTATTTAATTGTGAAATCACTCTGTCATAATCTTCGTTATTGTTTTCAAATAAATGATTGACAAAAGCCAATCGGTCGTTGAGTCCAATATGAAATGCGGCTGATTTTAAGGTTTCGTTTAACGAGGTTTTTTCTACGGCAGTAAGCGAATTCTCTGAGGGCTCCTTTTCAAGCTTATTTTCGGGCTCAACAGGGTCAAAAATTGGCAACTGTCCTAGGTCTGGTGAGAGTTCAGAGAGGTCTTCTTCAATCTTTTCAGGGGTGTTTATTTCATCTACTAACTCATCTACAGCGGCTGTTTCTTCTGGCATCTGAGCAACAATGTCTTTTATTTTTTCAATAGCAGGCTCAATAAGGGGTTCTTCGGGCGCGTTATCAATATTGACAAACACCTTATCCTCCACCTCTATGGCATCGCTGACCTTATTGTTAAAAGCGCCATCAAGAGCGCTAAAAAACGAAGCGCCTGTCGCGGGGTCATCGGGTATTTCCCCATTGTAGTGAGCGTCTAAGAACTTAAGGATGGTGATTTTTTGATAAAGCAGTGCAACTTCTGCTTGCATTTTATTTAAATCTTCTTTGCCTGTTAGTTTTAAAACGCGATGGGCGATGCTTATAAGTTCAGATTCTAACTTCTTTTTCATGTATCCTTTTAATATAGTAAAATTAGCAACGTTTGGCTGTCAAATGACTGTGTTAAATTAGTTTTAGAGTTGTGCTTTTATTTTTAGTAAATTTACACCACTTTAATACGTTCAACGATTTAATCGTTAGGTGTGATAAAATTACAAAATGTTTCTTGAAAATACAGTAAACCCAAAAGAACAATTTGGATGGATCGAAGTTATCTGCGGCTCCATGTTTTCTGGAAAAACTGAAGAACTCATCAGAAGGCTAAAACGCGCCCAATTTGCAAAACAAAAGGTGGAGATTTTTAAACCCAATGTTGATGTGAGATTTGACGGTAATTGTGTGGTTTCTCACGACGCCAATGAAATTCGATCCACTCCTGTGCCGTCGGCCTCAAACATTCCGCTTCTCTCAGATGGTTGCGATGTGGTTGGTATTGACGAAGCGCAATTCTTTGACGATGAAATTGTGACGGTCTGTAATGCGTTAGCGAACAGAGGTGTTCGTGTCATTGTTGCTGGTTTGGATATGGATTTCAAAGGCAAGCCCTTTGGGCCCATGCCCAACTTAATGGCAACGGCAGAGTATGTAACAAAGGTTCATGCCGTTTGTACCAGAACTGGAAATTTAGCACAATACAGCTACCGGAAAACCAATAACGATGATTTGGTTTTACTTGGTGAAACAGACGCCTATGAGCCATTGAGTCGTGCGGCTTTTTACAATGCGATGAAGGCCGAAAAAACAAAGAAAAAATTCCGCGGTGATAAGTGAAACAACTCTTGAAATAGACCTTTCTGCGCTGAAAAACAACTACGCTGTTTTGCGTTCTAAAATACCATCCAAGACGCTGTTGTTGGCTGTGGTTAAAGCTTTTGCGTATGGAAGTGATGCCATTGTTGTGGCTAAGTTTTTAGAAAATCTCGGTGCAGATTACTTTGCAGTGGCTTATGTAAGCGAAGGGATCGCCCTTAGAAATGCTGGACTTAAAACGCCTATTTTAGTGCTGCACCCTCAGTCAGTTAATTTTAAAAAAGCCATTGAATATAAATTGGAGCCCAGCCTATACAGTGAAAAGGTTTTAACCACCTTTTTGGCTGTCGCAGTAGAAATGAATCAAACCGCCTTTCCTGTTCATATCAAATTTAACACTGGTCTTAATAGATTGGGTTTTAGCACGTCTGCAACAGCGGACACCGCTGCAATCTTGGCCAGGGAGAGTGCACTTAGTGTAAAATCTGTGTTTTCTCACTTGGCAGCTAGTGAAGACCTGCAAGAGCGCAATTTTACAGCAAAACAAATCGATACGTTCTCTAAAACCTGTAATGTCTTCGAAGGTATATATGGAAAAGTGCCCATCCGACACCTTTGCAATACTTCAGGGGTGATCAATTATCCGGAAGCAGCCTTTGAGATGGTCCGCTGTGGAATTGGTCTTTATGGCTTTGGAAATTCTGCTAAAAACAATTTTAACCTGATGCCTGTTTTAGCACTTAAAACGGTGATTTCCCAGATACACGACTTGAAAAAAGGAGAAAGTGTGGGGTACAACAGGGGCTATATTGCGGCAGACTCAAAAAAAATTGCCACCCTGCCTATTGGACACGCGGACGGAATTGGAAGACAGTACGGAAATGGGGTGGGCAGTGTTAATATTCATGGGCAAAAGGCCCCTATTGTCGGAAATGTGTGTATGGATATGGTTATGGTCGATATCAGTCAAATTGACTGCAAAGAGGGGGACAGCGTCGTGGTTTTTGATAGCTTTACAACAGCTGAACAACTGGCAGAAAGTGCACAAACGATTTCTTACGAGCTTCTAACCTCACTGTCTCAACGCATTAAGCGCAGTATTATAGAGTCCTAATTTTGCTTTTTCTCTAATTTTAGGTAGTTTTGGCGCCTAATAACTCAAATCTATTTTATTATGTTTAAAGAATTCAAAGAATTCGCAATGAAGGGCAGCTTGGTTGATATTGCCGTTGCCTTCGTTATGGGGGCCGCCTTTAAAGACGTGGTCACAAGTTTTACCTCTGGAATTGTTTCTCCAGTTATTGGCCTTATTTTTAAGGCAGATTTTAAGGGCTTAAAATACATACTAGAGAAAGGCTCTGTTAACGAGCTGGGGGTTGTCGTTGGAGAATCCGCTATTATGTGGGGTGAATTTTTAATGTATACCATCGACTTTTTTATCGTAGCCTTTGTAATGTTCCTTGTGATAAAAGGTATTAACAAGCTCAAAAAGAAAGAAGCGGAGGAGGTGGCTACAGGCCCAACTGACAATGCGCTTTTATGTGAAATTAGAGATTTGTTAAAGAAATAAATCTCTTTTTTAGAAGGGACTTCGGTCCCTTTTTTTATTTTGATATTTTACATCAACCTGTTCGGGGATTTACTAAGTTTGCATTAGAATTAAAATACTTAAAAATGAAAGTAGCCGTTGTTGGCGCAACTGGGATGGTGGGAACCATTGTGATAAAGCTTCTTGAAACAAGGGGTTTTCCATTGACGGAGCTCATTGCTGTGGCGTCAGAAAAAAGTGTAGGAAAAACCGTTGTTTTTAAAGACAAAAAACACACTGTTGTTGGCTTAAAGACAGCTGTTGAAATGTGTCCAAATATTGCTATTTTTTCTGCTGGGGGTGACACTTCTTTGACTTGGGCGCCGAAATTTGCCGAGGCTGGATGCGTTGTAATTGACAATTCCTCAGCTTGGAGAATGGATCCTGATAAAAAACTAATTGTTCCTGAGATTAATGCCGCTATTATCACTAGAGAAGATAAAATAATTGCCAACCCAAACTGCTCAACCATTCAGCTGGTGTTGGCCTTGGCGCCACTACACAAAGCCTATAAAATGAAGCGAGTGGTTGTTTCTACCTACCAATCGGTTTCTGGAACAGGCATCAAGGCTGTTCGACAATTAGAAAACGAAATTCACGGCAAAAAAGGGCCTATGGTTTATCCCTATCCCATTTTTAAAAATGCCCTGCCTCACTGTGATGTTTTTTTAGAAAATGGATATACAAAAGAAGAAATGAAGCTGGCTAAAGAGCCCCATAAAATATTAGACGACCACAGCTTTGCGGTGACCGCTACGGCGGTTAGAATTCCGACGGCCGGTGGGCATTCGGAGTCCGTTAATATAGAATTTAAAAATGCTTTTAAACTCGCTGATGTTCGAATGATTCTTGGCAAAACTCCGGGGATAACTGTCCAGGACAACCCACAAACCAACAGCTACCCAATGCCAGTTTTTGCCCATGAAAAAGATGCGGTTTTTGTTGGGAGAATACGACGAGACGAGAGTCGGGAGAACACCCTCAATATGTGGATTGTCGCCGATAACCTGCGAAAAGGTGCCGCCACCAATGCCATACAAATCGCAGAGCACTTAGTCGCCGAGGTTTTATAAATGCGCTTCTGATGCTTTCAGTGGAAAATGTTTCTTTTAATTACAATGATTCTGCAACCGTTGATGCTGTTTCTTTTTCTGTCAAAAAAGGAGGAGTCATGGCTGTAGTGGGAGAAAGCGGTTCGGGGAAAAGTACACTTTTAAAACTAATTTACGGGCATCTGGATGTGTGTCTCGGATCTATTTCATGGAAAGATCAGCCCATTCTCGGCCCTAAAAACAAGCTTGTTGCCGGCCACGGCTTTATGAAATATGTAGCACAAGAATTTGACTTAATGCCCTATATAACGGTTGCTGAAAACATTGGGGCTCACCTTTCAAACTTTTATCCCAAAGAAAAACAAACGCGCACAGAGGAGTTGTTGGCCGTAGTTGGCCTAAGGGCTTACAGCAACACCGCAGTTCAATTTCTGAGCGGCGGTCAAAAACAGCGCGTGGCTTTGGCTAAGGCCCTGGCAAAACAGCCAGAAATTATATTGTTAGATGAGCCCTTTAGCCACATCGATAGTTTTAAAAAAAGACCTTTGAGAAGGCGAATTTTTAACTATTTAAAATCAAACGAAATAGCCTGTGTTTTGGCAACGCACGACAAGGATGACGTATTGTCTTTTGCTGAGCAGATGCTGGTACTCCACAAAGGAAAAGTGTTGTCGTCGGGACGCCCAAAAGACTTATACAACAAGCCTGAACATCCGATTATAGCTGCCTTTTTTGCTGAATATAGCAGCATCGATGGCGTTATTTATTATGCCCATCAAATAAAACTGGTGGCCAAAGGGGACCTCAAAGCCAATGTTGTCAAAAGCTATTTAAAGGAGGGTTTCTACCTTATTGAAGCCACTTATAAAGAACAGCGCGTCTTCCTAAATCACGTTGATTTTGTTCCTTCCGGAACCAGCGTTTGGTTGTCCTTCGACAGCAACGATTAATTTTTCACTACATTAGTAAAAGTCAAATGCCAATCCGGAAATCTGGCATTTTAAATCCAAACGATATGGCTGTAGCTGTTTCAGAAAAAATTTATCAAAAGGTTCTGTCAAAACTTCCTGAGCATCTAAAACAATTTATTATGCCACAGGACTATGGCCGTTATACAGCAATGGATCAGGCGGTCTGGCGCTTTGTGATGCGCAGCAACACCAACTTCTTAAAAGACGTGGCTCACCACTCCTATCTTTCTGGACTAAAAAAAGCGGGTATTAGCACTGAAACAATCCCTAACATCTACGGCATGAACCGGATTTTAAAAGACATTGGTTGGGCTGCTGTTGCTGTGGATGGTTTTATTCCTCCTAACGCTTTTATGGAGTTTCAGGCCCATAAAGTGTTGGTTATTGCCTCAGACATCAGACAATTGGAGCACATTGAATACACCCCTGCGCCTGATATCATTCATGAATCCTCTGGGCATGCGCCCATTCTTGCAAACCCTGACTATGCAGAGTTTTTAAGGCGCCTTGGTGAGATTGGCGCCAAGGCTATTTTATCCAAACACGATGTTAAACTGTACGAGGCTGTGCGTAAATTATCCGTTTTAAAAGAAATGACTGGCGTGGATAAAAACCTTGTCGAGGCTGCTGAGGCGGAGGTCAAAGCACTTCAGGCCCAACAACATGAATTTTCTGAAATGGCCAAGATTAGAAACATGCAATGGTGGAGTGTCGAGTATGGCCTTATTGGGGCAATTGAAGACCCTAAGATTTATGGTGCTGGTTTGTTGTCTTCGATTGGCGAAAGTGGGCAATATATGCAAGCTTCTGTAAAAAAACTCCCCTACTCTAGCGCTGTGGTTAATATGGGGTTTGATATTACTAAGCCTCAACCTCAGCTCTATGTCACTCCAGACTTTGCCTACCTAATGGAGGTCCTAGAAGATTTTGCAGACACTTTAAGCGTGCGTAAGGGAGGTGGTCAGGGGCTTCAAAAATTAATTGATTCCGAATCCGTTGGTTGCATTGAATTAAACACAGGCCTCCAAATTTCTGGGGTTTTTACAAAAGTGATATTAAGCGAAGACAATGAAGTCCTTTTTTTTAAAACCAAAGGACCTACCGCTCTATCCTACAGGGAAAAAGAGCTAGTTGGCCATGGTATTTCATACCATAAAGATGGCTATAGTTCGCCTTTGGGGATGTTGAAAAGCGTCAATCTTCCGCTTGAGAATATGAGCGCTGTGGACCTGAAGGCGTACAATTTTTACGACGGTCAACAGCTTTGCTTTGAGTTTGAAAGCGGCATCAAAGTTGAGGGTCTTAATATTACAGGCGTAAGAAATGTTGCTGGTAAAATCATGATCATTCAGCTGAAGAACTGCACCGTAACCTACAAAAATGAAACTTTGTTTAAACCAGAATATGGCATCTTTGATATGGCCATTGGCAATACAATTGTCTCTGCTTTTGCTGGTGCTGCGGACCCCGGTTCCTTCCCAAACCTTTACCACATTTCTAAAACTGTTCCTTTTTGCGATCTTAAAAGCCCTGCGGCAACGCGCTTGAACAATATTGCTCAACGGATTAGAAATTACAGGCTAAGCAAAAAGTATTCCGAAACAGATTTGGAGTCTTGTTTTTCTATGCTTCTTGAAGACTACCCCAAAAACTGGTTGCTTTTAATTGAAATACTAGAACTAACGAAAGCTAAGAGTTTACAAATAGAAATAAAAAAACAGTTGTTAAAGCTTTCGGAGAACCCAGGCTTGCAGTCGGCTATAAACAGGGGTTTAAGTTTGATAAAAAAAGTGATTTAGCGGTTCGTTAAATCTAATTTTTCTATCTTTAAACTCTATCAATTTCTTATTTTATTTATTATGTCTTTATATTCTTTATTTATATACCCGATTATCGTTTTTGGAGCTATTGTTTTGCTTGCCGCTTTTTTTATTGTAAAACAGCAAACCGCCGCTATTGTTGAGCGGTTTGGTAAGTTCCTTAGCATCCGTCAGTCGGGGCTTCACATAAAAATCCCTTTAATTGATCGCGTCGCTGGCCGTTTGAGTTTAAAAATTCAGCAGCTAGATGTAATTGTAGAAACTAAAACCTTGGACGATGTGTTTGTGCGTTTAAAAATATCCGTTCAATACAAAGTGATTAAGGAAAAAGTTTATGAGGCTTTTTATAAGCTTGATTATCCGCACGAGCAAATAACTTCCTATGTATTCGATGTAGTGCGCGCAGAGGTTCCAAAAATGAAATTGGATGATGTCTTTGTTAAAAAAGACGACATTGCCATTGCTGTTAAGACAGAACTTAATGAGGCCATGATGGATTATGGATATGATATTATCAAGACTCTTGTGACGGATATTGACCCCGATGCTCAGGTAAAAGAGGCTATGAACCGCATCAATGCCTCTGAAAGAGAGAAAATTGCGGCACAGTTTGAAGGAGACGCTGCTCGTATTTTAATTGTTGAAAAGGCCAAAGCAGAGGCGGAAAGCAAGCGGCTCCAAGGCCAAGGTATTGCAGATCAGCGCCGAGAAATAGCAAGAGGATTAGAAGAGTCTGTAGAGGTGTTGAACAAGGTTGGCATCAACTCCCAAGAAGCCTCGGCATTGATTGTGGTTACCCAGCACTATGACACGCTTCAGTCTATTGGTGGCGAATCCAATAGTAATTTAATTTTACTACCCAACTCGCCACAATCAGGGAGTAATATGCTCAATGACATGGTGGCTAGTTTTACGGCCAGCAACCAAATTGGAGAGGCCATGAAAAACAATAAAACCAAAGACAAGGAATAGCAATTAATTGGCTCTCGTTTAAATTATAGCTTCTTCAGACAGTATTGAATTGCTGTCCAAAGAAGCTTTTTTTATAAAGTCATCAGCCTCTTGTGTTCGCGCTTGTCCTTTTTTTAACAATTCTTTTAAGACAATCATTACAGCGATGCGAGTGCCCACTTTTTTACTCGCCGTTCCAAACAACGGCAACAGTTCTTCATAACCAACCCCAGCTGAAAGCTTTTGTATTTCAGTTTTGGTTTTAATTTGCTTATCCTTGGGCAGATTGGTGTATTTCTTTCCAAGTTGCTTTATCAAATCAATGGGCTTTCGCTGAGGTTTTTGCTGTTGCTTTGGCTTTGAGCTTGGTGCTGACATTTGTTTGCTCCAGTTGTCTCTCAGCCCCACTGTTTTATTAAAAATAATCGTTTCTGAATCGCTGCTGGGGTCAATAGAGAAGTACCCCAGCCGTTGAAATTGATAATGGCTGTAGGGCTTTAAACACGGAATGTTGGGCTCTATATAGGCCTTTACTGACCTATAAGAATCTGGGTTAATAAATGACATAAAATTCGCCTCCTGACTGTCTGGCGCAGGGTGAGAAAACAGCCGGTCATAAACTCTGACCTCTATTTCTTTGGCGTGCTCTAAAGATACCCAGTGCAGTGTTCCTTTTACTTTTTTTAAGCTTGCGGCACTGCCGCTGCCGCTTAAACTTTCTGGGTCATAGCTACAATGAACCTCTTTAATGGTTCCGTTGTTGTCTTTTTTAACAGATTCCGCCTTAATGATATAAGCGTTTTTTAAGCGAACTTCTTTGCCTAGTGTCAATCGAAAATATTTTTTGGTAGCCTCCTCTTTAAAGTCTGCGCGTTCTATATAAAGTGTTTTAGAAAATGGTATTGTCCGCACTTCTGAAGCGGTGTTTTCGGGATTATTGGTCGCCTCCATCCAGGCTGTTTTGCTTTCTGGATAATTGGTTATAATTAGTTTTAATGGGTCTAAAACAGCCATAACGCGGTTGGCTGTCTTGTTTAGGTCTTCTCGCACACAAAACTCAAGCAAGGATACATCAATGATGTTGTCGCGTTTGGCAACCCCTATGGTTTCTATAAACTTTTTAATAGCGTTTGGTGTGTAGCCGCGACGCCTAAGTCCAGAAATTGTTGGCATTCGGGGGTCGTCCCAACCTGAAACAGCCCCCGCCTCAACGAGCTTTAATAGTTTACGTTTACTCATTATGGTATAACTAAGGTTTAAGCGCGCAAACTCCCTTTGCTTTGGTTGTAGGGGGTGGCTTTGCTTGCTGTGGGGATAAACAGAGTGTTTAAACCAATTGTAGAGCTCTCTGTGTGGCTTGAACTCTAGGGAGCACAAAGAATGAGATATTTGTTCTATATAATCGCTTTCGCCATGGGTCCAATCATACATTGGGTAGATACACCAATCTGAGCCTGTGCGTTGGTGGTGGGTATGAATAATGCGGTACATTATAGGGTCGCGCATCAGCATATTGGGGTGCTGCATGTCTATCTTGGCGCGCAGGACATGTGCACCTGCCTCAAATTTACCGGCGCGCATTTCTTTAAAAAGCATTGTGTTTTCTTCAATGCTTCTGTTTCTGAAGGGGCTGTCTTGCCCTGCTTGTGTTGGCGTTCCTTTTTGCTCGGCCATTAAGGCGCTTGACTGAGAGTCTACATAGGCTTTGTTGTTGCTTATCATAAGCAGTGCCCAATCGTAAAGTTGACCGAAATAATCTGAGGAGTAGCACTCCTTATCCCAGTGGTATCCAAGCCAGTTAATGTCTTTTTTTATCGCGTCTACATAAGCTTGATCTTCGTTTGTTGGATTGGTGTCGTCAAACCTTAAATTAACAGGGGCGCCGTATTTGTTTCCCAAACCAAAGCTTATACCAATAGCTTTGGTGTGTCCGATGTGGAGATAGCCATTGGGCTCTGGAGGGAATCTAAAACGAAGCTGAGACCTATCAAGGGTGGTTTTAAGGTCTTCCTCAATAATTTGTTCTATAAAATTTAATGGTTTTTTGGTCATAAAAGCTTTGTTGAGCAACCGAGTAAAAATACAAAACTATTCTTTTATATAATTTGTGAATATATATCTTTATAAGAAATATTTTTTTTGTAAAATTGTCAACATTAAAATCTAAAAAATGGGGTTTATAGAGCTTGAAAATATTCGTGTTTATGCCCACCATGGTTGTCTTCCAGAAGAAACAATTATTGGTAGTGAGTATCGAGTAGACCTCGCGGTTGATGCTGACTTGTCTGTTTCATCTGAATCAGATGCCTTGGAAGATACCGTTGACTATGTCACACTCAATACAATTGTTGTTGAAGAAATGCAAAAGAGCTCAAAACTTCTTGAGGTCGTTGCGAAAAGAATTCAAACAGAAATTTTTAAATGTTGTCCCAAAGTTAATTGGGTTTCCGTTGCTGTTGCGAAAATAAATCCGCCCATTGGTGGAGACGTTGAGAAGGTGGTGATACGCTTAGAACAAGGTCGTAAATAAGCGTTTTATTTTCCCGCATTGCTGTATTTTTGTTTCTACATTAATCTACAAATCTGTTGTATGTGGTTTATTTTTGATTAAATTTGCGTTCCTTTTTGGCGTCTTGGCCGAGTGGCTAGGCAGAGGTCTGCAAAACCTTTTACAGCGGTTCGAATCCGCTAGACGCC
>PBQM01000073.1 GCA_002725015.1 Flavobacteriaceae bacterium
ATTTTTTGGTTGTGTTTAAGCTTGAACGCATCCGCACAGTACTGTTTAATGTTTGATGTTAAAGTCGATGAACCAGAAATGGTGGTTTCAGCGATGAATGACTTGATGAATACAGAATGGGGTAAAAACCTGGAAGCAACAAAATCTTTGTTTGCGCATGGCCCTAATGGTTCAAATGAAGCAACGCATTCAATACAATTTTGTTTTCCAAGTGAAGCTGCATTTGAAAAAGCATTTATGTCTTATGGTCAATCTAAAGAAGCGCAATTGGTGTGGGAAAGGAAATTAGAAGCTTTTTCATCCAATGTTTCTCAAACTTTAAACACTCCAATATGGTATAATGGTGAGGACTGGGCCGAGGATAATGTATTTATGTTTTATCAAATGGAGGTTTCAAACCCTGGCCTTTATTTAAGTGAGTTCAAAGATTTCACCAAAAAAATAGCTAAAAAACTGAATTTCTCTGACAGATCATACGGCTTGGCAACTCCAATAGTAGGGAAAACAGGAGATTACACTCATTTTGCTTGGATCGGTCATCCTGACATTAAAACGGCCTTGACGGACTCAAAAAAAATGATGTCAGATCCGCTTTTTGTGGAGTTTTCTAAAAACGTTTCTGAAATAAGAAAAGTAGTAAACACATTGATGTTAATTCGTGTAGCAGACTTTTAGTAGCGGCAGTAAATATTATTGGCAGCATCAATAACTTTAAACAGAGGCAGATCTTCCTCTTTTGGTTCTGCTAAGTCTAAACCTCTTGTATAGGCTAAATTCACCTATCTTATATTTGAGAATATAAATCATTTTAATTATGAAGAAATTATTATTGTTAGCTTTAATTGTTTTAGGCATTACTTACTCAAATGCCCAGTCATTATCTATTAATGAAGCATTCGATGTTTTGACAAAATGGGAAGGACAATGGAGAAACAGTGCAGTTTTTGAAGAATCCGTATGGATACGTGAAAGCGTTAAAACTCGCGGGGGAACAAGCTCAAATTTTATACTTTCCAACAATTACCTTGAGTTAAATATTAATAATGGAGATAACACATCGAAACACATTATTTGTTACGACCAAAACTCAAAAAAATTCAATAGATGGGAATTTAAAAATGATGGTGCTAATACTTTTTGGATTGGAGAATGGAATAAAAATGACAAAACTATGACTTGGGATTTTATAGATTTTTCTGGCAATGGAATCATTGGTCAAATTATTGAAAGGGTTGAGTCAGATGAAATTATTAATTCAGAAATTATTATGAAAGACAAAGATGGGAATACATTACTTAAAATCAATTCCACTAAAAATAAAATCTAAACCTTAGGCATATCTTTCTCTTTTAGTTCTACTGAGTCTAAACCTCTTTTATAGGTTAAACTCAGATTTATAGACGGACTGTAACATCGCTTTCAGAAGCTTTGTTACAGAGCCTATTCTTTATAAATTACTTAACTTGTTAAACAAAACAAAAACCAATTTAATGAAAAAACTTATTTTATTTATTCTAATCACCCCCTTGATTTCTTTTAGTCAAGAAAAAGAAATGAATGGGACTTTATATAAAAATGGACCTTATGTTGAAGCAGTCAGGACATTGATGAACGCTTACAAAAGCAACAATGTAAAAGATGTAAGAAATGCATATGAAAAGATATCTACTGAAAATATTGTATTTTGAGATGCTCTCAATAATTTGGATGAGGCAAACCCTTTTGGTAAAAACATGGATCTAGAGGAGGAAATGGACAATATGCAAAAAATTTTTAATGCCTACGAGGTTGTTAGTATCAGAGAACTTGGATATCCTGACCATTTAAGTTATAAAGAAGCTAATGATTTGGTGATCTCGTGGTGGTTATTCACTTGGAAAAACAAAGACTCTGGTAACTTAGGTTCAATCCATTTAATGGTTGGGCACTTTTTTAATCCGAATGGTAAAATGATTGGCGAAACATATTACTTAAATCCTGAAAAATTTCCTGAATAATTATTTGATAACATTATCCACTCAATGAAATTCAGCTATTCAGAAACGATTGTATGGCTGTCTTTGATCAGCCTAAATATTTGTCTTTGTGCTGAACCAATTTCAGATTACACAGGGATTGATGTGTGGCCCATAATCTATTTGGGAACTGGACTGCTGATGCTGGCCGTACTTATATTAATTTATCTCTTATTGTTAAAATTTAAATCAAAATGAAAAAACTACTCTTACTCTCTGCTTTATTCATCTTTGCTTGTAGCAGTGATGGTGATAATCCTAATGGTAACACAGGCTCTACTGACCCTATAATTGGGACTTGGGAAATATTTTATTCAGAAGCTATTGACCCTTCCAATGGCTGGCAAGGAAGTTTTGAAATTCCTATTGGCGATTTTACTTTTATATTTAATTCTAATGGTAGCTATGATATAATTGACAGTGGGTTTTTAGAACAAAATATTGGTACTTGGACTAATTTAGGAAATAATGTTTATCAAATGATTGAAGACCAAGATGAATACATGGACACCCTTACTTTTAATTGCTCAAATAATATTCTTATTTATGATTATGATGGAGAGGGTTCAATATTAGAATATTTTCAAAAACAAGGCTACAACTATCAAAACTGTGATGAAATAGAATACAACGCCAACTAAATGAAAAAACTACTTAACTGGGTCAACTTCTTGAATTACTACGGATTATACTTTGATGTGAAAATTAGTAGAACTAATTATATTAGAATTCGATTGGTATAAATCCTTTAAATTGAAAATCTTTTATTTTAAAACATCTCTTTTAAAATAAAAGTTATATTTAGGACATGAGAGAGGTGAAATCCATTGGAATTAATTACGACAGACTGTCTTACGCATTTTTATCCCCCATAGCAGGGTTTGTAATTGTGGGAGCCATCATAAAGAACGATTACTCATACATCAATAACCCCAAATTCCTTATTCTTCTGTTTTTTCTTCCAATAACGCTCGCTTTTTACTTTTTTTTAAAATCATTTAACGTATTAATTGTCGATTCTTTTGGCATTGAATTCAAATATCTTTTATTACCGATTAAAAGCCTCAAAAAAAGGTGGACCCAAATAAACAGTTATGCAACAGTCAAAATAAAAAGAAGGGGAAGCAGACATCAAATAATTTACAGCCGTAGCGAATTATGGTTTATTGATTCTAATGCCATGCTCGTTTTTAAAACATACAAAAAAGGAAGAACAAATTTATATCAACTAATGACAATCATTAACAGATCCACAAAAAGAGCTGTAATTGATTTAGACAAGACCGACCCCCACTCCTCTTCAATAGGCAAGCAAAAAGTTACTTATAGACACCCCCTTACTTAAATCACATTTTACCCTATACTCTTTATAAAAAATAAAAATAAAAGCATAGAGTTCAGAGCTGCTTATTTGTAATAAAAAAGACAGCTAAAACGCTGTCTTTTTTTAAAAGTATTGTGGTATTTACAATAGCGATAAAACCTACTCATCCACTTCTGTGGTTTCTGAGGTTTCTTCTGCAAGAAAATTCATCATACCTCCCAAGTCAAACCAATCACCGCCACCAGAGATTTTGCCATCTACAAAAGCAAAGGAGTGGTAGGTCGTTAGTTTGACAGATTTTCCAGATTCAACATGGTCTGCTGTCCAAGTCCCATAGGTTCTTGTACTGCCGTCTAATTTTCCAGTTTCAGGATCCACACCTGGCAGCCAATAATCGGCTGTAAACTTCATATTGTCAAAGGCGGTTTGATAATTAACGATAGCGGCCTTAAATGTCTCTAAATCGGCCATTTCAGATCCGTAGACAGGCATATGCCATTCTATTTCTGTGTGTAAAAGTTCAAACATCGCTTCTGGCTTTTCCGCTTGATGCAGTTCAAAATATTTTTTTGCTGTCGCGGTGTTTTTTTCATAGTCAGCATGGTTTCCTGAGCTACAGGACGCAGCCACAACACAAATTGTCAGTAATTTAATTGTTTTAATCATTTTAAAGTTTTTAGTTAAATTTCGTACAATATAACAAAAGCCTCGAATTATTCACCGTTTTTTATTTTGTTGTAATGCGCTCTATTTTGACAAAAATACTTTATTGAGTGGTTATTTAAATTTTCATTAATTTAGAATCCAGATATTATTTAGCATGAAAAAACGATTTCTTCTTTTTGCTTTATTGTTTATTGGATGTTCTGCAGACGACTCTAGTGAAGACAATAACACTCCAAATATGTGTCAAGATGAATCAATAATAGATTTAGAAGTGGTTTGTACCACTCAATATGAGCCCGTTTGCGGCTGTGATGGAGTTACCTATAACAACAGCTGCGAGGCTTTTAATATCTATGGAATTATCGCTTATTCTGAGGGGGCCTGTAACTAATTTAAAAATCAAAAAAATTATGACCCTTCTCAGCTGTTCATTTTGTTATGTAAAACGCAGTACATTCAAACTCAAAGGAAGACACAAAAATTTAAATTTAAATAAATTAACCATAAATAACTTTTAATATGAAAAAAATAACCACACTCTTACTTTTATTTCCAATCTTAATATCAGCCCAGTGGAAAGGGGTTACTTCAGATGACGACCAAAGAACCGTGATGATTCAGCTTCATATGGACTTGTATCCTTTAAATGACCAGTCTCAACTGAAAAATATTTTTATGGAATCCTCTATGGTCAATGTCAATGGCACTGTCATTACACCCAAAGACTTGGCAGAATTTGAAAGCATGCATCACAAAATATTTGATAATATTCAATTTCAAATTGCCGCCAATCTAACAGCTAAATACGAAAATGGCCAAATTTGGACTCATGTCTGGGCTTGGTGGTCTGCTGAAGGGAAAAAGTCTAAAGCATCTGCCCGAATTCCAGTTCACCTTTCTTTTATGTGGGACGAGATGAAATCCAGTCAAGCGTATTTTATGTTCGATCCAACATTTATAAATGCAGAGCTGGCCCTTAATGAATAATTTTAAAAGCCAATAAAAAAGGCTCTAAGATTCTTGGGGCCTTTTTTATTTAATAGGAATAATTCTTATCTCTTATTGGCGGCGCTATTTTTTTATTATATTTAATTATTATAAACCGCCTAAACGCAAAAATCAATCAAATGAAAAAAGCCCTTCTATGCTCTATCTTCCTATGTTTTGCTTGCCAAAACTCCAATGTGATTTCATTGACAAAAGTTGAGGGTTCTCCACTTTATGAGGAGGCCAATCTCACTTTAAACAGCCCCTTTTACAAAACGGAAGGTGGCCATTCATTTTCGTTTGCAGTAGAAAATTATAAACTGGGAGTACAAACCTCCAAAGACTTTGAATACCAACTCGCAAATTCAGCAAAGGGGCAACACATTCATTTTATCATAAACAATGGGCCTTATTCTGCAAAATATTCAGGAGATTTTGTGCAGGAACTAGAGCCGGGTAATAATGTAGTCCTTGCATTTTTGTCCCGCTCCTATCACGAATCAGTCAAAAATGAGAATGCCTATTACCTCAATCAAATAGGAGACGGAGATAAAAAGGATTTATCAAAAGAACTGTTGTTCTACAGCAGACCAAAAGGGGTTTACAAAGGGGCAGACACCGAACGTGTCTTGTTGGATTTTTATTTGATAAATACCAGCATAGGGCCAGAGGGGAATAAAGTAAGAGCGACAATACAAGGCAGCGAATTTATAATTGACGAATGGGCCCCCTATTATATTGAAGGTCTCCCAAAGGGTGAAATTTCAATTACATTGGAGTTGATCAATTCAAAAGGAGATTTAATAGAATCGCCCTTTAATACTTCTGTAAGAACAGTCACGCTTGAGGAATAAAGCATTAAATTCAAACGGCTGATCTCTAACTTTTAAATTCCCATCCGCGGATTAAAAAATTAGAATGAAATTGTTAAATTTGTAATAAACAGCCCTGTTATGAACAAACTTTACAGATACCCTCAAGATGGTTATTTAGGTGGCGTTTGCCACGGCTTTGCAGTCTATACCAAAACAGATCCTATTATTTGGCGCATCCTCACCATTTTTGCAGGTCTTTCAATTTTATATATAGTATTTTGGATTTTTTTAAAAAAGAAGCCTTCGGTCTAAGCCAAAAGCGTTGACTATTGTATTGAATAATTGAAGATTGTTATATCTTTAAGAGCTCTATATGACCAAAGAGTTTGGCTGCTTTAAAACTCTAAGTATAACACTGTGATTATTAAAAAGAAAAGAATAAAAAAAACTTTTGTTTTGTGTTTGTTTTGTGTATTGTTTTGTTGTGACGTCGACAGAGATTGCTTTACCATCATACAAAAAACTGTTTCTAATGGGCAGTTTCTGTTTATTGGAACTTTTGAGGACAATCAGAACACTTCAGATGAGGATCCAACAATAGGTTTTGCCGACGTAAATTTAGAAGTCAGTCAAGACGTTTATAATGCTTACGAGCTTGGCGACCGGTACTGTTATCAATAGAGGCGTATTGTATTTATTTTATTTTAGTCTAAATAAGAATTTTTCTCAAACCTCTATTTAAATTGTTTCTAAACATATAGCCTGCTATTTTTGAATCAAATTTAGAAATTATGGATAATTTATCATTGAGTAACAGCTGCGTTAACTGCGAAAATTTTACAAATTTATCGCGTTGTGATTTTCACAAGATTGAAGTAAGCGAAAAATATACATGTGATTCTTTTGAGAACTCACCTGCCTAGGAATTTCAATTATTATCTGCAGTCCAAAACAATTTATAAGCCAACGGCCATTTGCCTTTGGCTTTTTTTATTTCATTTTCTCTGGCACCAATGGATTGATGACATAGAACCAAAGTGGGGGCAACAAACTCAGCAATATAGATGCCGGATACCCTATTGGTAGGGTTGGGCTCTTTTCATGGCTGTCTAAAACTTGGTATTTTTTGGAGGCTTTGAAATGATGGTCACTGTGTCTGGTGAGCTCGTACAATACAATGCGGCCAATATTAAAGTTAGAATTCCAGGAATGATGTGGCTGCACGCGCTCATACCGTCCAGATGACATTTTAAAACGCCTTAATCCATAATGTTCTATATAATTAATAGTTTCTAAAAACAGAAATGATAAAACACCAATAACCACCGCAAATAAAAGCACTTTTGGAGAAAATAAATAATATACTAAAAACAAATATCCAGCTTGGATAAAGTGGTACCAAAACACATCATTTTTTAAAGATAGAAATCCTTTTTTCTGAGCCTTTAAAAGTTCAAACTGTCTTTTCCAAGCACCAAAGTATTGCTTGGTTACCGAGCTCCACCAAAATGAATATACAGTTTGATTGTACTTTGCCGTGGCACCGTCTTCTGGGGTTCCCACATTCAAGTGGTGTCCAAAATTATGTTCGATGTAAAAATGCATATACAGGCAGGGCATATAAAGACATTTACTCATAAACCGTTCAAAATAGGGGCTTCTATGCCCGAGTTCATGGGCCACATTGACGGCGTTGGTGGCCAATAAAATTCCAGCTGAAAGGGCTATACCAGTCAATTCGTAGAGGGCATAGTCTGTAGTCTGGATTTTTGAAAAGGCCAAAAACAAAAGACCAAATACCAAGGGAAGGTTGAGGTATAGCATCAAATCAAAAA
>PBQM01000074.1 GCA_002725015.1 Flavobacteriaceae bacterium
AAACAATGCTCAACCTTTGATTGTTTTTATCGTAAATGTTAAAATTTTAACCTTTATTTATAATTTTAGTAATTCCCATTGGACTTTTATATAGTATATTTACGCTGTTAAACCCTTTTTATGGTTAACCAATTATTATATATATTACAATAAATAACTTGCCTTGAACAACAACGAAGTTTTTTGGCATGTTTTAAAGGTCAAGCCACAGCATGAGTTAAAAGTCGTTTCAGACTTAAAAAAATTGGGTTTGGCCGCCTACACTCCCTTTGTAGAGCAATGGCACCGTTGGAGTGATCGAAAGAAAAAAATTAAAAAACCTCTAATTTCTCGGCATGTGTTTGTTCAGGTTTCTCCTGCACACGACCGTTTGGTTTTTAACTCTCAAAGTGTCAATGGCTATTTAAACATCCATGGACAACGTGCAAAGGTGTGGCCAAATGAAATTCAAAGACTTAAAGATTATTGCGTACAGGCTTACAGCCCTGACCATTTAAAAGAGGGCGCTCTATTTAAAGCGCCGGTATTGGGGACCGATGCTCAATTATTAAGTGTTGGTAAAAATAATATGTGCAGTGCCATTTCCAGTTGTGGTCGCTTCACCATAAAATTTAAACTGGCCAGCTAAAATGCTGGAGTTTTTTTGTATCGTCAGAGTGTCGTGTGACACCCTCTGGCGGAGCCGTGTTAAAAATAGATCAAGCATATTATTAAAAAGAAAAAAGCAGTCATCGTTTCAGGATATTTTAACCCCATCCACAAGGGGCATTTGGAGTATTTTAACAACGCCAAAGCCTTGGCGGACGAACTTTTTGTGATTGTTAATTCCGATTTTCAGCGAGAGTTAAAGGGAAGCAAGGAATTTCAAATGGAAGCCGAGCGGCTTTTGATTGTTTCCAATATAAAAGCCGTTGATAAAGCCATTATTTCCATCGATAGGGACCGCACCGTCTGTGCCACTCTTGAAAAAATAGCCAGTGATTATGGCGACGCTTATGATTTGGCATTTGCCAATGGTGGAGATCAAAACAATGACACCATCCCAGAGCGCCCCAGTTGCGATGCGGTTGGGATTGCCTTGATTGATGGCTTGGGCGATAAAATCCAATCTAGCAGTTGGCTTCTAAAAAAACTTTAAAAACCCCTATCTGAATAAAATAAAATCCCTTAAAGTGAGTTTAAAAATAAATAATAAGATTATGAAAGTAGGCATTACCTTTTCCACTTTTGATCTTCTGCATGCCGGTCACATAAAAATGTTAGAAGAAGCCAAAAGAGTTTGTGATTATTTAATTGTTGGTCTGCAGTTGGACCCTTCCATTGATCGCGCTGAAAAAAATGCGCCCACACAAACCATTATAGAGCGCTATATCCAACTCAAAGGTTGTATACACGTCGACGAAATTGTCCCATATGTGACAGAAAATGATTTGTTGGATATCTTACAATCTTTTAAAATAGACGTTCGCATTGTTGGGGACGAATACATAGAAAAGCAATATACTGGAAGGACGTATTGTGAAGAAAAGGGGATTGAGGTCTATTACAATTCTAGGGACCACCGTTTTTCTTCTAGTGGGCTCAGAAAACAAGTCAAACTTGCCGAAGACAATAAATAATGGCTCTAGATTTTTACAACAACATTAAAAGTGAACTTCAAACCTTGGGCTTTGAAGTCACCGACCAAGATCTAAACCGGCCTTGGGGTGGTTTTTTTTATATAAAGGAAAGTCAAGCCCAAGAATTCTCAGATCATTTTTTTGGAGGCTTGGACGTCAATATGCTAAAAATTGATGGCAAGCTCAGCCCAAAAATTTTAATGGTAAAACCCAATGTGAAATTGTCTTGGCAATACCACAACCGCCGGGCTGAAATCTGGCAGGTTTACAAGGGTAGAGTCGGGGTTGTTCAATCTGCTACAGACATTGAAACTCCCATGGAGTCCTACGGACCTGGAGATCAAATAAAACTCGATCAAGGGGTGCGCCACCGCTTGCTAGGATTAGAGGACTATGGCGTGGTGGCCGAGATTTGGCAGCATACCGATCCCTTGCCCTCGGACGAGGAAGATATTATAAGAGTTCAAGACGATTTTGGCCGTTAATAAAAAAATATTAATTACTGGGGGTGCGGGTTTTATAGGTTCGCATCTTGTGAGGCGCTTTGTAAATAATTATTCAAATTATCATATATACAACCTTGACGTTCTCAACTATGCTGGAAATCTCGAAAATCTTAAAGACATTGAGCACAAAGATCATTATACATTCTTGCGCGGCGATATTACCAATGAGGTTTATATCAATTCCATTTTTAATGCCTATAAATTTGATGCTGTAATTCACTTGGCCGCAGAGTCTCATGTGGACCGCTCCATTAAAAATCCTTTAGGCTTTGCAAAAACCAATATTTTGGGAACCATGGTTCTTTTAAATGCCTTTGTGTCATTGTGGAAAAACGATTGGAAAGGGAAGCGCTTTTACCAAATTAGCACAGACGAAGTTTATGGCTCTTTGGGTGCAACAGGACTTTTTAAAGAAACAACGCCTTACAATCCAAATTCTCCTTACTCTGCCTCCAAGGCCAGCTCTGATCATTTCGTACGCGCCTTCGGGGAAACCTATGTGATGCCCTATGTCATCTCTAATTGCTCCAATAACTATGGCCCTAACCAGTTTCCAGAAAAACTCATCCCATTATTTATAAATAACATTATTAATAAAAAACCACTGCCGGTGTACGGTGATGGAAATTACACCCGAGACTGGTTGTATGTAAAAGACCATGCCATGGCCATAGATTTGGTATTCCACAGGGGTAAAAACCATGAAATTTATAATATTGGTGGGTTTAATGAGTATAAAAATATTGATTTGGTCAAGCTTCTTTGCAAACAAATGGATAAAAAACTAGGACGAGATTTTGGCACTTCCGAAAAACTAATTACCTATGTTAAAGATCGCCCAGGGCATGATTTGCGTTATGCCATCGATGCCTCCAAAATAAACAACGAATTGGGATGGGCTCCTTCACTAACTTTTGAAGCTGGACTCTCCAAGACCATTGATTGGTATCTAGATAATAAAGCCTGGCTTGAGAATGTAACCTCTGGAGACCATATGAACTATTATACAAACCAATACGCTGATATATGAAAGGCATTGTTTTAGCGGGCGGCTCCGGTACTAGATTGTATCCCATTACTAAAGGGACTTCTAAACAATTGTTACCCATCTATGACAAGCCCATGGTTTACTACCCGCTATCGGTATTGATGCTTTCGGGTATCAGAGACATTTTAATCATTTCAACCCCCGAAGATTTGCCAAATTTTGAACGTCTGCTGGGCGATGGTAAGAATTTAGGCATTTCATTGTCCTACAAAGAGCAACCTTCACCAGAAGGTCTGGCACAAGCCTTTATTATTGGAGAAGAATTTATTGGCCATGAGGATGTTTGTTTGGTTTTAGGAGATAATATTTTTAATGGTCATGGTTTTTCGGATTTACTATCAAAATCCATTGCCAATGTGGAAGACAAAAAGATGGCTACGGTCTTTGGTTATTATATGAGTGATGCAAAGCGTTACGGGGTTGTAGAATTTGACAGCAAAGCCAATGTACTCTCTATTGAAGAGAAACCTCAAAATCCAAAAGGCAATCACGCTGTGGTTGGTTTGTATTTTTACCCCAACTCGGTAGTGGAAATTGCTAAAAATATCCAGCCAAGTCAAAGGGGTGAACTTGAAATTACAGCAGTCAATCAAGAGTATTTAAAACGCGGTGAACTAAAAGTTGAGCTGATGGGCCGCGGTTTTGCATGGCTGGATACAGGGACACACGAATCTTTGATAGAGGCCTCTAATTATATCAAAACCATTGAAACCAGACAAGGTCTTAAAGTGGCCTGTTTGGAAGTCATTGCCTGTCAAATGGGTTATATTTCTAAAGATCAATTATTAAAGCTGGCGGAACCCTTAAAAAACAATGGCTATGGACAGTACTTGATTAAACGTGCCAAAGAATTTTAATGAAGTTTACAAGACTAGAAATACCAGACGTTATTTTATGTGAGCCAAAGCTCTACAATGATGAGCGTGGGTATTTTACAGAATTCTTCAGACAGGACAAACTAGAAACATTTTTAGGGCATTCTATGAATTTTTGTCAAGAAAATGAGTCTAAATCATCCTATGGGGTTTTAAGAGGTCTGCATTACCAATTAGCACCCCATGCGCAGACCAAATTGGTAAGGGTAGTTCATGGATCTATATTAGATGTTGCGGTTGACTTGAGAAAAAATTCTTCCACTTTTGGCCAGCACATATCCCTAGAATTAACTGCTGAGAACAAAAAACTGCTATTGATTCCCAAAGGATTTGCACATGGCTTTGTAGTTTTGAGCAAAGCCGCTTGTGTAGCCTATAAATTAGATGGTTATTATAAACCCAAATTTGAAAGAGGAATTGCCTGTAACGATCCAAGTTTAGGGATTGACTGGGGCTTAAAATTTGATGAGATCAAACGCTCAAATAAAGACAGAGTACTGCCGCTGTTTAAAGATGCTGAATACTTCGAACCCTCAAATATTTTATATGAATAATATACTCGTTACAGGCTCAGAGGGTCAGCTAGGCTCAGAACTAAGAACAATTGCTCTAGATTTTCCTGATTATAATTTATTGTTTACCAATCGAATAAATTTAGACATTACTGATCATAAAGCGGTCAAACACTTTATAGAAAGTAATAAAATCAATGCTATTATCAACTGTGCAGCCTATACAGCAGTTGATAAAGCAGAGTCAGAACCTGCATTGGCAGATGCAATAAATCATTTGGCAGTGGCAAATTTTGCTAAACTTTCAAAAGAAAACAACATCAAACTCATTCATATCTCTTCTGATTATGTATTTGATGGCAACAGCCAGAAGCCTTATATAGAGACAGATACTCCAAATCCGCAGTCTGTCTATGGCCAGACAAAATTAGATGGTGAGTTGGCCATTCAAAAAATCAACCCAGCCAACTCAATTATCATCAGAACCGCTTGGTTGTATTCAAAATTTGGCAATAATTTTGTAAAAAAAATGCTTAGATTGGGAAAAACTAGGCGTGAAATTTCGGTGGTTTCCGATCAAATTGGCACACCCACCAATGCTGCAGATCTAGCTCTTGCTATTTTAAAAATACTTCCACGTTTAGAAAATACTTCGGTTGAATTGTTTCATTATTCTAATGAAGGGGTGTGCAGTTGGTATGATTTTGCCTTAGAAATTTTTAAAATAAGAGCGATAAAGACTGTGGTAAATACAGTCAAAACTTCAGAATTCCCAACGCTTGTCAAACGGCCAACCTACAGTGTTTTGGATAAAGCTAAAATAAAGACCTTTTTTGATCTTTCAGTCCCTTTTTGGAAAGACAGTCTGATTTTCACTTCTAAAACTATTGAAATTTAAAATTAAAGTCATTTTTTTAAACAAAATTATTTTTCTTAAATGAACAAAGCAACTAAAATATACATTGCAGGCCATCTTGGGATGGTAGGCTCAGCGGTTTGGCGGGCCTTAGAATCCAAAGGCTACACCAACTTAATTGGCAAAACATTTGAAGATTTAGATTTAAGAGATCAAAATGCCGTCAATGATTTTTATAATTTGGAACAACCTGAAGCCGTCATTGATGCTGCTGCCAAAGTCGGCGGTATTTTGGCCAATAACGATTTCCCCTACGAATTTTTGATGGAGAACATGCAAATTCAAAACAATCTTATTGATGGGGCTTTTAAAACCGGAATTGAAAAATTTATCTTTCTGGGCAGTTCTTGTATTTATCCAAAATTCGCAGCCCAACCTCTAAAAGAAGCTTATTTACTCACAGATTCCTTGGAACCCACCAACGAGTGGTATGCCCTGGCTAAAATATCTGGCGTGAAGGCCTGTGAGTCCATTCGCAAGCAATATGGCAAGGACTATGTGAGTTTGATGCCTACCAATTTGTATGGGTATCACGACAATTTTGATTTAAAATCCTCTCATGTACTACCGGCCATGATTCGTAAGTTTCATGAGGCTAAAGAAGACAACCACAGCCCTGTGACCCTTTGGGGCTCCGGAAGCCCCATGCGAGAGTTTTTATTTGTAGACGACTTGGCCGCGGCCGTGGTTTATGCTTTGGAAAATAAATTAGATGAATACCTTTACAATGTAGGTTCTGGCAAAGACGTGACCATAAAAACATTGGCAGAAACCATCCAAAAAATCACTGGGCACCGCGGTGATATTATTTGGGACCGCAGCAAGCCCGATGGTACGCCCAGGAAACTGATGGATGTTTCCAAAATGAAAGCCATGGGCTGGCAATATGAGACAGAACTTGAACAAGGCATACAAAAGACCTACAAATGGTTTTTAAACAACATTAAAAATTTTAAGCAAATAAAACTAGAAAAATGAAAGTAGCACTTATCACTGGGGTGACCGGCCAGGACGGCTCTTATTTAGCAGAATTCCTGTTGGACAAGGGATATAAAGTTCATGGCATCAAGCGCCGTGCTTCCTCTTTAAATACCCAACGCGTAGACCATATCTATGAATACCATCTCGATGAAAAGGCAAGATTTAAACTGCATTATGGAGATTTAACAGACTCCATGAACATCACACGCATCATACAAGAGTGCCAGCCCGACGAAATTTATAACCTGGGAGCCATGTCTCATGTCAAGGTCTCATTTGACATGCCAGAATATGTTGGGCAGGTCGATGCCCTGGGTACATTGAGGATTTTAGAAGCCGTTCGCCTTTTGGGATTAGAGAAAAAAACCAAAATATACCAAGCTTCTACTTCGGAGCTCTACGGCGGTATGCCTGAGAATAAAAACGACAAAGGGTTTTATGATGAAGACTCTCCCTTTTACCCAAGATCGCCTTATGGAGCAGCGAAAATTTATGGCTTTTGGATCACTAAAAACTACCGAGAGGCCTACACTATGTTTGCTTGTAATGGGATTTTATTTAACCACGAGTCTCCAAGGCGGGGGGAGACCTTTGTAACGCGAAAAATTACTAGAGCAGTGACCCGTATTGCAATTGGTAAAAAAGATAAATTTTATTTGGGCAATCTCGACGCCAAAAGAGACTGGGGACATGCCAAAGATTATGTACGGATGATGTGGATGATTCTACAAGCTGACAAGCCCGAAGATTGGGTGATTGCCACTGGAGAGACCACCACCGTCAGAGATTTTGTCCGTATGGCCTTTAACGAGGTGGGTATCGCAATAGAATTTAAAGGAGCGGGTGTTGATGAAAAGGCTTTTGTAGTCTCTTGTAGCGACCCAAACTACCAATTAGAAATTGGTAAAGAAGTCCTGTCTGTAGATCCCAGTTATTTTAGACCTACAGAAGTTGATCTGCTCATTGGGGA
>PBQM01000075.1 GCA_002725015.1 Flavobacteriaceae bacterium
AGGAGAAATGGCAGAGTGGTCGAATGCGGCAGTCTTGAAAACTGTTGAGGGTCACACCTCCGGGGGTTCGAATCCCTCTTTCTCCGCAACTTACAGAGTAGATTGTCTTGTGGTAGAATATATAGTAGAATAAACTACCAATATTTAGAGATCCATAAGGCAATTTATAGCTGTATGACCGCTTAGAACAACACCTCCTCCAGGAAGATTTTAAAAAAAAAGCCCATGTTTTTACATGGGCTTTTTTTATATATCTAAAAATATCAAATCATAAATATGATTTGATATTTTTTGGCACCAACTCATATTTCATTTATTTTTGTTAGAAAAAAGGATGAGTCTTTTGAATGCTTTAAAATGGCGTTATGCCACTAAAAAATTTGATGTAAATAAAATTATCCCTGTCTCTGATATTGATAAAATAAAGACTGGTTTTAATCTAACCGCTACTTCTTATGGTTTACAACCTGTTTCTTTGTTAATCATACACAATAAAGACATACAAAAAGATCTGATTCCCTTGTCAATGGACCAAAAACAAGTGGGTCAGGCCTCACATTTGGCTATTTTTTGTGTTAAAACAAGCATGGATGCTCCCTATGTTATGGATTATTTTGAACGAATTAAAAGCATCCGAAAAACTGAGGATAAAGTATTGGCATCCTTTAGAACGCACATCATTGAAAGCTTTAAACAAAAATCTTCGGAAGAGATATTTTTATGGGGCGCCAAGCAGGCCTATTTGACCATGGGCAATCTTTTGTCCTTATGTGCTGATTTGCGCATTGATGCCTGTCCTATGGAGGGTTTTGACCCTAATGCCTACGACAACTATTTCGATTTAAGAGCAAAAGGATTGCGATCGGTACTCATCATGCCCATGGGGTACAGGGCAGAGGATGATATGTTTTCAAAAATGAAAAAAGTTCGAAAGGAGATTTCTGAATCTGTCATTGAAATACACTAATTATGCCAGGATTTGAATTATTTGGCGATGCCGAACGCAATGAAGTCCAAGACGTTCTAAACTCAGGGGTGCTCATGCGCTATGGTTTTGAGGGTCTTAGACAAGGGCATTGGAAAGCCAAAGACTTGGAAACAGCCATAGAAAAAAGATTCCAGATAAAACACGCTCAACTTGTCAGCAGTGGAACCGCTGCTGTCAGTATGGCCTTGGCTGCTTCTGGTGTAGGTGCTGGGGACGAAGTCATCATGCCCTGCTTTACTTTTGTTGCTAGCTTCGAAGCCATTTTAATGATGGGAGCCACTCCTGTGGTAGTGGATATTGACGATTCCCTGACCTTAGACATTGAAGCTGTAAAAGCTGCCATTACCCCCAAAACCAAAGCCATAATGCCCGTGCACATGTGCGGCAGTATGGCTAATTTAGAGGCTTTGAAAAGCATTTGCAAAGACAATGCCTTGTTGTTGATTGAAGATGCCTGTCAGGCCATTGGCGGTACTTACAAAGGACAAGCACTTGGAACAATTGGAGATTTGGGTTGTTTTTCTTTTGATTTTGTAAAAACAGTCACCTGTGGCGAAGGGGGTGTCGTCATTACAAACAATACAAAATATGCTCAACACCTCGATCATTACAGCGATCATGGGCATGATCATATTGGACAGGACCGCGGGGCAGAGGCCCACCCTTTTTTGGGATATAATTTTCGAATTTCGGAACTGAATGCAGCAGTAGGATTGGCGCAATTTCGTCGCATTGATGAATTCTTAAGCCTTCAAAAAAAACATTACGAAATACTGAGAAACGCTTTAGAACCGCTGGATGGCGTGCGCTTTAGAACTGTGCCTAAAGGCGGTGTGGAAAGTTATGCGTTTTTAAACTTTTTCCTTGAAGATTTAGAGACAGCTAGAGCTGTGATTAAGGCCTTTGGTGACAATGGGATTGATGTCTGTTTTCATTACTTTGACAACAATTGGCATTACATTCGCAAATGGGGACATTTAAAAGCTAAAAAATCGTTGTATCCACTTTCTCCTTCCATACAAGCTGGCCTAAAGCTTTTAAAAACCAAAGACTTTTCAAAATCTGACCATTTTATTGGAAGAAATATTTCCTGTCTTATAAAGTTGTCTTGGTCTGAAGCGCTAGTTAAACAAAGGGCCAAAACAATGGCCGATTGCATTCGCAAAGTCTGTTCTAGTATCTGAGGTAATCTACAATTTCCAATCCATAGCCAATCATGCCTACGCGTTTTTTTTGTTTGCTGTTGGAGATCAGGTTAAGCTTGTGAATTTTCAGATCGTGTAATATTTGTGCGCCAATTCCAAAGTCTTTCGCATCCATTTCTATGGAAGGTGCTTTTACAAGCTTTCCTTGCTTTTGCATGGATTCAAGTGTTGACAGGCGTTTAAGAGTTTTTTCAGGACTGGTGTATTGGTTTATAAAAATAATTGCGCCCATACCCTCAGCGTTGATCACTTTAAACATTTCATCTAGCTTTTTATCAGAGTTGTCTGTTAAAACTCCCAAAATGTCATTGTTAATCGACGTGGAATTAATCCTTGTTGGTACAACATCATTGTGACTCCAATGTCCTTTAGTCAGTGCCATATGAATGGCCTCATTGGTGGTTTGCTGATAGGCTCTTAGTCTAAAGCTACCAAAACGAGTTTCGATTTCAAAGTCATTTTTTTTCACAATTAAAGAATCGTGTTCCATTCGGTAGGCCACCAGATCTTCAATAGAAATAATCTTTAGATCAAATTTTTGTGCGACTTCAAGCAGTTGTGGCAATCGGGCCATACTACCATCGTCATTTAAAATTTCAACCAAGATACCAGCGGGCTGAAAGCCGGCAAGTCTTGCCAAATCGACAGCAGCCTCCGTATGTCCTGTACGTCTTAAAACCCCGCCATTTTTGGCTTTTAAAGGAAACACATGTCCAGGACGGCCCAAGTTAAAAGGTTTGGTTTTGGGATCGACGAAGGATTTGATTGTTTTGGCCCGATCCACTGCAGAAATTCCAGTGGTGCATCCATGACCAATTAAATCTACAGACACCGTAAATTGGGTATGGTGCAAGACTGTATTGTTTTGTACCATCATATATAAATCCAATTCATTACAACGCGTTTCTGTGAGTGGAGCACATATCAGTCCGCGACCGTTGGTGGCCATAAAATTAATCATCTCGGCAGTGACCATTTCGGCAGCAGCAATAAAATCACCTTCGTTTTCACGATTTTCATCATCCACAACTACGACAATTTTACCGGCTTTTATATCGGCAATTGCCGCTTCGATTGTATTGAGCTTTCCAAAAGATTTAGATGGGTTTTTTGAGGTCATAAGTTATTTTTTTCAAAGATAGGAGAACGGTATCAAAACTTAAGAGATTTTAAATAAATCTTCTTTCATTTTTTTATTGAAATAAAGTCTGTATAAGAAAAACAAGCAAAACCCCAAAACAATAAAAACAATATTATTTGTCATAAATTTCTTTTTTAAGAGATTGTAAAACTCCGACTGATTTTTAAATACTTTGGGTAAAATAATTAAAAACAACACTGCAGCAAAGAATGCCAAAACAAGCATCAGTATTCCTATCAGTTCTAGGCCATTGTTTTTAAAAATCCATCCCAAAATTCCAACCGCCAAGGCCATGGTGTGTGTGATTGCTGCCAGAGTGGCATTTTCGTGATAAGCCTCTAAAAATCGAATTCCAGATTCGTAAGTTTCATTGGATAAATTGCCTGAAATTTTTAATTCTAGTTCACTTATACCTCTAATTTTCAACACTTCAAGGGCCTTATTCTTGTGTGATAAGCTCAATCCATAATGGCGGTAATTTTTGATAAGATCGATGAGCTTAGTCGTTTCGAAATGTTGGAAATCTTGTGCACCTGCCTCAGTATTTGTTGGTTTTTCTTCTAATGTTATCAAATGAGATTTTACAAAGTATTTTTTTAATGGAATTAAGATGGCATCTAAATCTATGAGTGCCCTGTCCTTTGTTGCCCTGCTTGTGAGGTATATACTAAAAGGCATCATTATAAGACCTGCTAGCCAGGTGGCAAAAACAGGATTTAAACTGCTGTCTTCAGAGCTGTTTTTAGCAAAAATACTGATAAAATGATAGGTAAGGAAAATGAGAATGGCAATGACCATGGGCAAGCCAATGCCCCCTTTTCGAATCAGTGCTCCTAGTGGTGCCCCAACAAAAAACAAAACAATACACATCAACCCCAATGCAAATTTATCGTGAAATGCTATGATGTGTTTGTTGATATTGGTAGTGGATATTTGGTGTGATTTGGTTTTTGTCTTTAAGTCTTCTTCGATATTTTTTACAGATTTTAAGGCATATTCCAGTACATTGACAGTCTTGTTGACTGGAAATATTGATACAATATCTCCCTCAGCTGTTAGACTGTCTTGACCGGCTTTTTGTTGTTTATTTGGACTGTTTTTTTGATTTAATTTTTTGAGCATCGTTTTTGAAAAGGAAGCATAGGATTTTTCCTGTTTTTTATAAAGAGAATCAATGGTAGTACTGAGCTCAGAGACTCCTAGCATATTATATTTTGAAGCGGTCTCTTTTTGGTCAAAGTCAATATCATTAAATTGAGAAATATCGATATTGATGGTGTACTTGTCAAAAGTGCTTTTAATCTGTGGTCTGTTTTTTGTTCTTTTCTGATAATTGGCAGGCTGTAATTCATCGTAATAATTACCGTCAAACAGCACCAACTGCAATAGATCGGAGTCTTCGTTGCTAAAAAATTCACCAGTTTTTGATTTTATAACTGTGTAATTTCCGTAAGAATTCCCCTTTTTCTGATGAATGATGACGTCTTTCAAAAATTGACCATTTTCTCCACTTTTTTTAGCAACTTTAATATTGATGTCTTGCAACTGGTTAAATTGCCCTTCAGCGATGGCCATGGCTGGTTTTACTCTTGCGATGTTGCGTCTTAGATTGAAAAAATTATACTCTGCAAGCGGAATAACGTTGTTGGCAAAGAAAAAACTTATGATTGATAGGAAAACAATAAAGATGCTCAAACTTTTCATTGCTCTTTGTAATGAAATTCCTGTTGATTTCATGGCTGCAAACTCATAATTCTCTGAAAAGTTTCCAAACACCATGATTGAAACCAACAATATTGTTAGGGGCAGTACCAGAACCACAATGCGAGGTGAAACATACAGCAGGAATTTTAAAATTACTTCAATTTCAAGGTCTTTTCCTGCCAGTTCGGATATGTACACCCAAATGGACTGCAATAAAAAAATAAACATTAAAATGGTAAATACGCTAAAAAAAGACTTTAAATAGGTTGATAATATGTAGCGGTCTAGAAGTTTCAAAAGGACTTAATCTAAATAATTGATGTAAAACTCTTTATAATTTGAAGCTTCAAATTTAAAAAATGATTTAGGAATTGTAATGTTGGTCTGGAAGTTTGCGATGGTCAATGTTGTTTTTGTCGCATTCTCACCCATTTCAATAAGATTATAAACGTGTTTTGTTTTCTCCTCAACTCCGAGCAGGGCATAGCGGATTTCCGATTCTGAGTCTATGGGAGTTAGTTTTATATATTGGATATTTCGGCCATATTTGGCTTGTTTTATATCCATGGAATAATTATAGCCTTCTTCAAAAAAGTTTAAAAGCGTACTGGGCGAAATGGTATTATTATCTTCGAAATTTTCTTCCGAAATGGTGACTTCTTCATCCTCAGGACTGATTGTAAACAGCTTTTGACCATCAAAAATTCTTTGGATTCCCAGTATTTCTAAAACATACTTGTCGCCTTCAACTGTAAGTTTTCCACGAGTTTCTTGACGGATGTTTTCCAATTCGTTTTCTAGCACATAGCTAAAGTCAATTTGAATATTTTGGTAACTGTTTACTTTTTCATTCACAAGCTGTAAAAGAGCTTTGGCTTTTGGATCTTGATTTTGGGCCTGCAACATTCCAAATGCAAGGAGAGTAAAGAGAATAGATTTGATTTTATTGTGAAGATTCATTGTCTAACAATTGGTTTAAAGCCATAAGGTCTGTAATAAGGACTTGCCGCGCTTTACTGCCTTCAAACGGTCCGACAATCCCAGCAGCTTCAAGCTGATCAATTAAACGGCCTGCACGGTTGTATCCCAATTTTAATTTACGTTGCAACAAAGAGGCGGATCCTTGCTGCGCGGTCACAATAACTTCTGCTGCCTCTCTGAAAAGCTTGTCGCGATCATTTATATCAATATCAAGACTTGTGCCAGAATCTTCGCTTATATATTCGGGCAATATATAAGCATTTGGATAGGCTTTTTGAGAACCGATAAAATCGGTCAAGCGCTCTATTTCAGGGGTATCTACAAAAGCGCATTGAATTCTTACCAAATCATTTCCTTGAGTGTAGAGCATGTCTCCTCTGCCGATCAATTGATCAGCACCAGAGCTGTCTAATATTGTTCGTGAGTCTATTTTTGAGGTTACACGAAAAGCAATCCTGGCCGGGAAGTTTGCTTTGATAATCCCCGTGATCACATTGACTGAAGGGCGTTGGGTGGCAATGATTAAGTGAATTCCAATGGCACGTGCCAATTGGGCCAAACGCGCTATGGGCGTTTCAACTTCTTTACCAGCTGTCATAATTAAATCAGCAAATTCATCTACCACCAGAACAATATAGGGTAAGAATTTATGACCATCGTTGGGATTTAACTTGCGAGTTTTGAATTTTGTATTGTATTCTTTGATGTTTCTGCAGAAGGCGGATTTGAGCAAGTCATAGCGGTTGTCCATTTCAATACAAAGAGAATTTAAAGTATTGATTACTTTGGTATTGTCAGTAATGATAGCATCATCAGAGTCCGGAAGTTTTGCCAAATAGTGGCGTTCAATTTTATTGAACAATGTCAATTCAACTTTTTTGGGATCTACCAAGACAAATTTGACTTCAGCAGGGTGTTTCTTGTAGAGTAGGGAAGTGAGTACAGCATTCAACCCCACTGATTTTCCTTGTCCAGTAGCACCGGCCATAAGCATATGTGGCATTCTTGTCAGATCTACCACAAAAGTTTCATTACTAATGGTTTTACCCAATGCAACTGGTAATTCCATTTCTGTCGTTTGGAATTTTTTGGAAGCAATCACCGAATTCATGGATACTGTGGTGGCGTTTTTATTGGGGACCTCAATTCCGATAGTTCCACGTCCTGGAATGGGAGCGATGATTCGGATTCCCAAAGCGGACAATGAGAGCGCGATGTCGTCTTCAAGATTTTTAATTTTTGAAATGCGAATTCCAGCGTCTGGAATAATTTCATAAAGCGTAACTGTGGGGCCTACTGTTGCTTTGATGCTGCTGATGCCAATTTTGTAATTGTTAAGCGTCTCGACAATTTTATTTTTATTGTCTTCGAGTTCCTCTTCATCTACGGTGATGCCTTCACTGTCATATTTTTTTAGCAAATCCAAGTGGGGAAAGATAAATTTTGACAGTTCCAATGTAGGGTCTACTTCTCCAAAATCCTCGACAAGCTTCGCAGCTAAATTGTCGGTTTCTGAGGCTTCCTCTTCGGCAATGGTCACTTCCATTTTTAGGCTTTCGACTTCAGCTTTAGGTTCAGGAATTTGATCGCTGATTTTGTCTTTTTTGATATTGGAATGGTTCTCAATGGTGGGTTCTAAATTTTCTATAGGCATCTCAAAAGAGGAAGTTTTTGTCTGCTCCTCGTCTTTGAGACTGGAATTTTTTATTTCAATATTTGTTTCACCCTGCTTTTTTTGATCAAGTTCTGAGGCGGTTTTTTTTGAAACCTTTAAAATGGATTTAAAAATTTGTCCAATTTGTTGAGGGGTTACTTTGAGTCGAATGCCTAAATACGATATGACACCAAGAAGTAAAAGCAAAGCAGTCCCTATTTTACCTATATAATCTTGCAGGAACAGATTCAGTTCATAACCAATGGTTCCGCCAAGGTTAGGAAATTGTTGAAATGCAAAACCAAATGCTACAGAGATCCATATAACAATCAAGGTGCCCCAAAACCAGTGCCGGTAAAGCTTTGTTTTTGAAGTACCAGCTAATACACTGACACCCGATAAGCCTAGCAATCCTGCCAGAATTATTGAAGCCACTCCAAACCCCTTGAATACCAAAAAATGGCTGATCCAAGCACCAGATTTACTCAACCAGTTTTCGGTTGTCGTGCTTCTATTGGTGAAATCATTCAATGTACTCTGGTCACTCTCACCAGTAAAGAAATAGGAAGCGATAGACAAACCTAAAATAATTCCCAATAGGATTAAAAAACTTCCCAGTACAAGTTGTTGTGAACTACTGAGCGATTTATTTTTGGTTCCTTTAATCCCTTTTGACTTGAACATGCACTTATTGATGGTTTAAACAAAAATACAAATTAATAAACTTTATTGAATTCTGATGATAAATTTGTTTTAAACAAAAAACCCAGTTTTAACTGGGTTTTATAAATTTAGATTTTGAGTTTGTTTACATCAAATCAAAGCGGTCGGCATTCATTATTTTGTTCCATACAGCAATAAAATCATTTAGCAGTTTTTCTTTGCTATCATCTGCTGCATAGACTTCTACAATGGCCCGAAGTTCTGAGTTGGATCCAAAGACCAGGTCCGTTCGGGACGCGCTGCGTAGCACTTGGTGTGTATATCGGTCTTTAGCAACATAGCTGTTATGGCCCGTTTTTTCCCATTTTACTTCCATGGACAACAATTTTTTAAACCAACTGTTATCGAGCTTTCCATTGCTCCATATTCCATCTCCGCTGTGGGAAACACCCATGGCTCTGAGTCCACCAACCAAAACGGTCAATTCAACGGGATTTAAACCCAATAATTGCGCTTTGTCCAGCATGATTTCTTCAGGTGACACTGCAAATTCTTTTTCAGAATAATTTCTAAAACCACAAGCTTTTGGTTTTAAGAGGTTAAAAGAATCAATGTCGGTATTTTCTTGGGTAGCATCTCCACGGCCTGTAGTGACTTGAACTTTGCGACCGCTAGCCATTTCAACGCCAACTGCACCACCAATGACAATTGTATCCGCTATACTGACCCCTAAATTGGAAGCAATATTTTCTAAGCTTTCCAAGATCCCTTGGAGTTGTTCGGGTTTATTGACCGCCCAGTTTTTTTGAGGCTCTAAGCGGATTCTGGCGCCGTTGGCACCTCCGCGATTGTCAGATTGCCTAAATGTAGATGCCGAAGCCCAGGCCGTTTCGATGAGTGCTAATTGACTCAACCCACTGTCTGCAATGGCCGCTCTTACGGCCGTTTCTTTTTCGTTTGAAAGTTGTGGGCTGGACTCTACGGGATCTTGCCAACTATAATCAACATCTTTGTAGTCCCCTGTAATATAATTGCTTTTTGGACCCATATCCCTGTGAAGTAACTTAAACCAAGCTTTGGCGAAGGCTTCTCCAAAGGCTTCTGGATTTTCCAAAAAGGATTTACAAATTTTATTGTACTCAGGATCGACTTTCATGGACATATCCGCAGTGGTCATCATCGGCAGTACTTTTTCATCACTACCATCGACTTGAGGAACCATGTCTTCCTCAGCACAGTTTATGGGATGCCATTGCCAAGCACCGGCAGGACTTTTCTTACATTCCCATTCGTATTTAAACAATAGTTTTAAGTAGTCCATATCCCATCGAATTGGGTTGGGGGTCCAAGGCCCCTCTATACCACTTGTAATGGCATGTACGCCTTTTCCACTTTTAAAACCACTGGTCCAACCAAACCCTTGTTCATGAATTTCAGCAGCCTCAGGGTTTGGCCCTTTGAAATCTTCACTGTCAGCTCCATGTGCCTTTCCAAATGTATGACCCCCTGCAGTCAATGCTACGGTTTCCGCATCATTCATGGCCATGCGTTTAAATGTCTCGCGAACATCTTGCGCTGACAGTGCAGGATCGGGGTTTTCGTTTGGTCCTTGTGGATTTACGTAAATTAAACCCATTTGAACAGCTGCTAATGGATTTTCCAAATCTTGGCGCGTCTTTCCATAGCGGTTGTCTCCTAGCCATTCGTCTTCAGACCCCCAGTAAATATCTTTCTCTGAATGCCAAATATCATTTCTTCCCAAGGCGGTACCGTGATTTGGTCCCCCCATATCCTCAATCGCAACGTTTCCTGCCAATACCAAAAGATCTGCCCAACTCAAGGCATTGCCATACTTTTGTTTAACCGGCCAAAGCAATCGCCTTGCCTTGTCTAAATTTCCATTGTCAGGCCACGAATTAAGGGGTGCAAATCGCTGCGCTCCTGTTGCAGCCCCACCACGGCCATCACCAGTTCTATAAGTACCTGCAGCATGCCACGTCATGCGAATAAAAAATGGGCCGTAGTGTCCATAATCGGCAGGCCACCAGTCTTTGCTATCCGTCATCACAAATTTGAGGTCTTTTATAACCGCTTTAAGGTCCAGAGATTTTACTTTTTCTCTGTAATCAATTTCGTTAAGAGGATTGCTTTTTACATCGTGCTGCCGCAAGATATCAAGGTTCAGATGGTTGGGCCACCAATCTTTGTTTTGGGTGCCGAGGTTGACGGTTGTTGTAGCACCGTGGAAAGGGCATTTACTCTCGCTCATAATTTAATAAGATTAAGGATTAATATATATTTTTCAATTTACATAAAATTTATGCTTTTAATTTAGGTATCGAATTGTTAATCGCTATGACTTGATAAATGTTTTCAATAGTTTATGATTTTAACTGTTTAATTTTGAAAGATAATCCAGCAATCAGCAGCGTCATGAATGGACTGATCCAATTAAAAAAGGCGTATAGAAAATAGTCGGCGACAGAAACCCCGAGGACACTGCTTTGAAAGGCCCCACAAGTGTTCCAAGGGACAAGCACTGATGTTACTGTTCCAGAATCTTCTAGAGTTCTGCTGAGATTTTCAGGCGCCAGTCCTTTGTCTTTATAGGCCTTTTTAAACATCTTTCCAGGTATTACTAGGGCAAGATACTGATCCGACGCCGTTACATTTAGTGCCAGGCAACTGGCCACGGTACTAGCAAATAAACCGAAAGTCGAGGTCGCCAAACTCAACAGTGCCTTGCTAATTCTAGAAAGGGCACCTATGGCATCCATCACCCCACCAAAAACCATGGCACAAATAATGAGCCATATTGTATTCAACATTCCTTGCATGCCACCAGAGGAAAACAAATCGTTTAAATCCGCACTTGTGGTTTCCACTGCTGTTTCTACAGTTATGGACTGCATCACTCCTTTGTAGGCAGTTTCAAAATTATAGCTGTCAGTCTCCGCAATTGACATCAATATTTGAGGCTGTGCTAAAACGGATGTTAGAGCGGCCAATAAAGTCCCTGCCAACAAGGCTACTAGTGGTGGTGTTTTTTTGACAATTAAAACAACCACTGCTAAGGGGACCAGCATCAACCATGGTGAAATATTAAAAGCGTTGTTGATGGCTTCAAGTTTATCAGAAACATTTGGGGTGCCACTGACTTCAATATTAAGACCAATGATAAAAAAAAGCAGAAGTGTTATTATAAAAGTTGGTACTGTTGTGATGGCCATGTATTTGATGTGTGTAAACAGCTCTGCACCTGCCATTGCAGGGGCTAAATTTGTGGTATCGCTTAGAGGCGACATTTTATCTCCAAAATAGGCGCCTGATAAAACTGCACCAGCTGTCATTCCCAGTGAGATACCAAGGGTTTCTCCAATACCTATGAGTGCAATACCCACCGTGGCTGAGGTCGTCCAGCTACTTCCAGTAGCAATTGAGATAATGGCACAAATGATGACTGTAGCAACTAAGAAAAAAGTAGGGTTTAAGAGTTGAAGACCGTAATAAATCATTGTTGGAATGATGCCACTGACGAGCCAAGTCCCAGACAATGCCCCTACCATCAATAAAATAAGCAAGGCACCAGTTGTTGATTTTAAATTTTCAGACACTTCATTTAGCATTTGGCTGTAGGAGGTTTTTTTAAAAAACCCTACAATGGCAGCGACTGCGGCCCCTAGAAGTAAAATAAATTGATTGCTTCCGTTCAGTGCATTGTCTCCAAACACAAAAAATACATTGTAAAAAAGCATCAGTATCAGTGCAACAACCGGGATGAGTGCCTCAAAAATTGAAAGTTCTTTGTTTTTTGAATTATCAGCGCTGTTTGTCTGTGTTGGATTCATGGTAAAACCGTTTATTATCTTGTAATATTACGATTTTTAAACCCTACAGACAAGTTCATTATTCCAGAAATTTTTATCTGAGCTTTGGATAGCTTTTGGGATCTACTTCATGAAAAATATCATAAACCTTTTCAAAAATATCATTTTTCGACGGTTTACTAAAATAGTCACCATCAGAACCATAGGCAGGGCGATGTGGCTGAGCGGTCAATAATTGTGGAGCGCTGTCAAGATTTTCGTAGGCCCCATCTTGCTTTAAAATTTCGGTGAGTATATATGCTGAAGCTCCGCCTGGGACATCCTCGTCAACAATCAAAAGGCGATTTGTTTTTTGAAGGCTCTTTACAATGTCATTGTTTAAATCAAAGGGAATCAAGGATTGTACATCAATAATTTCACAATCAATATCAACTTCTAAAAGTTCTCGCACTGCTTGTTCTACAAGGCGCAGGGTAGAACCATAAGAAATGATGGTGATATCGCTTCCGTTTTTTACAGATTCAACCACACCAATAGCAGTTTTAAAATCTCCCATATTGTTTGGTTTTTTTTCTTTTAATCTGTACCCATTTAAACACTCCACTACCAAAGCAGCTTGATCGCTCTTGAGAAGTGTGTTGTAAAATCCAGCCGCTTTCGTCATGTTTCTAGGGACGAGGACATAAATACCTCGAACCAAATTTAAAATACCTCCCATCTGAGAGCCTGAATGCCAAATCCCTTCAAGACGATGACCTCGAGTTCGAATGATCATTGGCGCTTTTTGTTTTCCTAATGTTCTGTAATGTAGAGTTGCCAAGTCATCACTGATAATTTGTAAAGCATACATCAAATAATCCAAATACTGAATTTCAGCAATCGGACGAAGGCCACGCATGGCCATTCCAATGCCTTGTCCTATAATAGTGGCTTCGCGAATCCCCGCATCAGCCACCCTTGTGGAACCATATTTTTCTTGAAGTCCTTCCAAGCCTTGATTGACATCCCCAATGGCTCCTGAATCTTGTCCAAAAATCAAGGCCTCTGGGTATTTAGAGAAAATTTGATCGAAATTATCGCGAATAATGATACGTCCGTCTACAAACTCAGAATCGTTTGAATAAGTAGGGGGAACCCCTTTGATAATATCTGCCCTCTGACTTGACTCGCTGTAAAGAAGACTGCTAAATTTTTGTTGTTCTGTTTGTGAATACTGATCAATCCAACGAATCAGCTCCATTTTTTCATTACTACTGTCGTGAACCAAGTATTTTAGCACGCCTCTAGAAATTTCTAATACATCTTTTTTGATGGGCTCTTTAATGGCTTCAAGTTTAGAAATTTCAGATTCAATTAAGGACTTGTGAACAGATTGGCCCGCCGCAGCGCGCATATAAAAAATAGCTTTGTTTGAGTTGGCTTTAATGGGTTTGATAAAATCATTCCATGCTTTTGTTTTTCCGGCTTTCACTTCGGCCTTGATTTGTTTTTCTAAATCAAATAATTCCTCCTCTGATGCGATATTGTTCAAAAGGATCCATTCTCTAAACTTTAGATTACAATCATTCTTTTTTTCCCATTGAAGCCTTTCGGCATTTTTATAGCGTTCATGAGAACCAGAAGTAGAGTGGCCTTGGGGCTGTGTCAATTCTTCAACGTGAATCAAAACTGGAACGTGTTCCAATCTTGCGATTTGTCCTGCTTTTTCGTAGCAACTCATCAATTCTGCATAATCCCAACCTTTGACATTTAAAATCTCATAGCCTTGGTCTTTTTCATCTCTTTGAAATCCCTTTAAAATTTTGGATATATTTTCTTTGGTTGTTTGGTGTTTTGCATGAACTGAAATTCCATAATCATCATCCCATACACTGATGACCATAGGTACTTGTAAGACACCCGCCGCATTGATGGTTTCAAAGAAAATTCCTTCGCTTGTACTGGCATTCCCAATGGTGCCCCAAGCGACCTCATTACCATTGACAGAAAACTTCGTCGAATCAAAATCCTTGATATTTTTATAGACTTTTGAGGCTTGTGCCAAGCCGAGCAGCCGCGGCATCTGTGCCGCAGTTGGAGAGATGTCTGCACTGGAGTTTTTTTGCTTTGTTAGGTCTTTCCAATTAAAATTTTCATCCAGCGAATGGGTCACAAAATGCCCCCCCATTTGACGGCCCGCACTCATCGGGTCAAAGTTTATGTTTGTATGGGCATAGAGCCCAGCAAAAAACTCTTCAATGGACAATTTTCCAATGGCCATCATAAAAGTCTGGTCACGGTAATATCCAGACCTGAAGTCTCCATTTTTAAAAGCTTTAGCCCAAGCAATTTGTGGCAGTTCTTTTCCGCCACCAAAAATACCAAATTTTGCTTTGCCTGTGAGAACTTCTCGACGGCCTAAAAGACTGCATTCACGACTGGTAACGGCAGTTTTATAGTCCTTGAGTATCTCAACTTTAAACTCTTCAAATGTGATGTTTTCTGTTAAACTGCCCTTGGTCTCCATCGAGTTAATTTTGTGCAAATATACGGGATATTATCCGTTCGGGCAATCTTATAAAAACCCTCTAATTCAAAATATTTGATAATATTAAAACCATTTTCTGGTAAACAAAGTAGTGAGTTTAGAAATATCCGTTGTAAAGACAAAACGAATTTTTTGGGGGTAATTTGATTGTGTTATTTCCCATCCTAAATTTGATTGCACAGGAAAATAAAGTTCAAAATAATCTATAATTAGATCCAAACGAATTCCTGAATCATAAGCAAAATAGGGCTTATATCCTCTGTTTTTAACCAAACCTATATCGCCATAGGCCTGAACGTAACGCCATATAGAAGCACTGGCATTGAGACTGGTCAACCATTGGTTGGCAGTGGCCGGATTTAACTTAGATTTAAATCCTCCCTCAGCATTGATAAACTGTTGGGATAATATTCCAGAGGACTCCGATTGTCCCAAATAATTGTATTCAAAAAGATAATTACTAGGACGGTCTAAGGCATAATCGAAATTATTTTCATCAAATGGCAAGCTGTTGTAGATAAACGCACCTGCAAAGAGTCTAAGATTGTAATGTCTGTCTTTGGGCGTCCTTTTTCGGATTTCATAATTGAAATTAATTTTGCCGAATTCATTAGACAACTGCAACCCCAGGTACCAATTTTTATAATCGGCAATATTGTTGTCGATACTGTTGTATCTAATATTAAATATTTGGTAGGGCGGAATCGTATTTTCGTCCAGTGGATCGCTAGAGTTGTCTTTTTGAATGTTGATATAGCGCAACTGCAACAGGTCTGATGAATTGGACCGAAGATTTTCTCTAGACCGAAAAGTAAATTGAGCAAATGATTGAAACTTTCTAAAAAACGCTCCATAATTAAAACTATTGCGCTCTGTGGTCAACCCCATCATCGTGTTGTAAAGCTTCCCATTTTCGTGAAACTTGTTGTATATAAGCTTTGCATTTCCCGTTAGGGTTTTGGATTTTGTTCCATAACTTGGTGCAACTATATAAATTAGCTGTTTTGCCAAAACCCCTCGATTGTTAAAATTAATCCCAAATTTAAAGCCATCGTATACATTTTGAAATTCGGTTACTGGCATAATGTTTAGTTGATTGTAATTGGGGTTTTGATAATCCCTTAAAAAACGGATTTGTAAGGGTTTATTTATCCCATATGAATCCATTGATTTCCAATTATTTTTCCTGTTAAACTCAGGGGTTTGGTGGCGATAATTGAGAGCCCAATGCTTAGAATTACTTTTTGGCAATACAACAGTTTTTTCGTTTTCAAACCCATCAATCCAATGGTGGGTACTTAGCATGTTATTTTCAAATGAAGAGAGGCTAACAGGATAAGACCCTTTTCTTAAATTTTTGAGTTTTAGAAAAACAGAATCATTGGATTTAGAAATTGATTTTATTTTATAGTCTGCCGCATAAAACTCATTGGTAAATTCCTTAAAAAACCAATCTGTATTTTCATTGGTTTTAGATTTGATATAAGTTTCAAAATCAGCAATAGTAGTTTGTTTATTCTTTTGGTTGTTTGTGAATTCACTTACCCACATCACAGCATCTTCCGCATCCAAATAAGACTCAAGATACAAAAGTGCTATGGCAGCTTTATAATAGGACGCAAAGCGCTCATTAAAACTCAAGAGCCTGTGTTTTGGAGTTGACAACGCTTGGTCTCGGCCTGTTCGCATCATCTGATAATAAGTGAGTCGGTATTGTTCTTTAAAATTTAACTTAGCAAAGTTATAGCTTCGAACGCCCCAGAAATCGGCAAGCTTCCCAATCAATTTTTGTTTGGGATGATAGGTTTCAAGATACTTTATAAGCAACAGCATTTGAAACCCATTTTGTAACCAATAATCCCTTCTTGGATCCATATTCATACGCTGGTCCAATTGTTTTTTAATGAGGTTTTTTGCAATCAGAATTTCATATTTGAAATCTTTTGGAAATGGCGACAAAAAATCAGGGAGCAATGCCAATCCATAGAGACTGTTTTTTTTCAAATCAACATTGGTGAGCACAAGTTTCTCTGTAGAAACCTCATATAATTGCTGTTTTAAAAAAAAATGAACACGAGAAATAATTTCATTTTCTTTTGTTGAGTTGGTTCTTTTAAGATGAATATTAGTTAACACTTCTGTAGACTCATTTTTAAAAGATTTAAAATTTTCGGTGGTGATATAAACATTGTGACTTTTTACGCCACGGCCACTGAATTGAAACTGATGCCGTTTGTTTTCAGCGCCGAGATTCAATAATTTTAATGCACTGTAGACATGGTAATCGCTGGGTACATCGACTGTTATTTGAACATTAGATTTGGCGCAGTAAGGATCATCAAAGTTTAGATTGCTGTACAATTTCCAATTGCTGCCATCAAATACTGCGGGGGTAAAATACCAGGCATTTAAATTGAAATTTCCACCCTTGCTGATTCCGTATGACGTAAAGCGATCACTTTGTATTTTTAGAACATAATTAAAATTTAAATTGACTTTTTGATTTTTATTTAAAGGGGTTTTCAAAAATACTTTCAATAAATCTTTATGTTCTTTAACATACTGAAATTGAACGGGGTTGTTGGCTGAATCCGTAATTGATTCAATTCTAGTAAACCCGCGATCCTTATCTTTGGCAATGTATAAATGGGTTTGGAACTCATTTAAAAATTTCTTTACCATAGGGGTGTCGCTATCGCTGTAGCTGGATGTCCAATCGTTGAGAACAATATAATTTACCGGAGTCTCCTGAGTGTTTACGTATGTAAGGCTTTGGACAATTGAAATTTTGTGGCTTTCAGGATTGACCTTAGCATGCACTGTGATATTATTTTGTGCTAGGTTAATTCCATAACACCCAATCACCATTAAAAAAGTCAAGATTTTGACCGATGCTATTTCTTTTAGATTTTGGATAACTTCTAAAAATTAGGGCTGAGTTGGTATTGTTTGTAAAAAGCATCTAAAATTGTGGTTACTTCCTCGGGAGTGTCAACCAAATGTATCAAATCCATATCTTCAGGGCTGATGGCTTGGTATTGATTTAAAAGGACTTCTTTGATCCATTTTATAAGTCCTTTCCAATAATCGGTTCCAACTAGTATGATTGGAAATTTTTCAATTTTGTTGGTTTGAATCAAAGTAATGGCTTCAAATAACTCATCCAGTGTTCCCACGCCTCCAGGCATCACAACAAATCCTTGTGAATACTTTACAAACATGACTTTTCGCACAAAGAAATAGTCAAAGTCTAAGCTTTTGTCTGTGTCTATAAAAGCATTGGCTTGTTGCTCAAAAGGCAATTCAATATTTAAACCAACAGAAGTACCTCCTGCTTCCTTAGCCCCTTTGTTACCAGCTTCCATTATTCCAGGCCCACCTCCAGTTATGACGCCATAGCCTGATTTGACGATGGCTTTGGCTGTATCTACTGCCAGTTTATAGTGTTCAGTATCTTGAGGCGTTCTCGCCGAACCAAAAATAGAGACGCAAGGACCAATTTTACTCATTTTTTCGAATCCATTGACAAACTCCCCCATGATTTTAAATAAAGCCCAAGAATCATTGGTTTTTATCTCGTTCCAGCTTTTGTGTTGTTGTAATCGCATAATTTTTTATTTAGGGCCTTAAAGTAATTCTTTTTTTAAATATTTAGCGGTGTGACTCACTTTGTTTTTGACCATATTTTCAGGCGTTCCACACGCAATAATTGTGCCACCGCCTTGCCCGCCTTCAAGACCTATGTCTACAATGTAATCAACGGCTTTTATGACATCCATATTGTGTTCAATAATAAGAACCGTATTTCCTTTATCGACAAGTTTTTGCAAAACATTCAACAGTACACGAATGTCTTCAAAGTGGAGTCCAGTAGTGGGTTCGTCTAAAATATAGATTGTATTGCCAGTATCGCGCTTGCTGAGCTCAGACGCCAGTTTGATGCGTTGGGCCTCACCACCCGATAAGGTGGTGCTTTGTTGTCCCAAGGTTATATAGCCCAAGCCTACATCTTTAATGGTCTTGAGTTTTCTGTATATTTTTGGAATCTGATCAAAAAAATCTACGGCCTCGTCAATGGTCATATTTAAAACATCGCTGATAGATTTTCCTTTGTATCTAATTTCAAGTGTCTCGCGGTTGAAACGCTTCCCCATACAACTTTCACATTGCACATAAACATCGGGCAGAAAATTCATTTCAATCACACGCAATCCACCACCCTTGCAAGTTTCGCAGCGCCCTCCTGAAACATTAAAGCTAAAGCGTCCAGGTTTATACCCTCGGATTTGTGCCTCGGGAATTTTAGCAAATAAACTTCTTATCTCACTAAAAACACCAGTGTAAGTTGCGGGGTTGCTACGGGGAGTTCGGCCAATAGGCGTCTGGTTGATGTCAATTACTTTGTCCAAGTGTTCCAATCCTTCGATAGATTTATAAGGAAGTGGTTCTTTGACTCCATTGAAATAATAATTGTTTAAAATGGGATAAAGCGTCTCATTGATCAATGTCGATTTTCCACTGCCAGAAACCCCAGTAATTCCAACCATCATACCGAGCGGTATTTTGACAGTCACATTTTTAAGATTATTCCCTGTACAGCCTTTGAGTTCTATAAATTTTCCATTCCCTTTTCGCCGCTTTTTAGGTATTTCAATGGCCAATTCTCCATTTAAGTAGGCAGCTGTGAGAGTTTTGGCTTTCAACAATTCTTTTGGGCCACCTTGGCTGATAATTGTACCTCCATTTTTTCCGGCATATGGACCGATGTCTAAAATGTGATTGGCCTGCTCAATCATATCTTTATCATGCTCAACTACAATGACAGAATTACCAACATCTCTAAGGGTCTTTAAAGATTGAATCAGTTTTTGATTGTCGCGCTGGTGCAATCCAATACTGGGCTCATCTAAGATGTAAAGGACGCCTACGAGCTCAGATCCAATTTGAGTGGCCAAGCGAATGCGTTGTGCCTCTCCACCAGAAAGAGACTTTGAACTTCTGTTTAAACTCAGGTAATTTAAGCCCACGTCTAGCAGAAATTGTAGACGCACACTAATTTCTTTTATAATTTCTTTGGCAATGCTGTATTGTTTACTGCTCAAATGACTTGGTAACTCCTTAAACCAATCTGATAAATCGCTGATATCCATGGCTGACAATTCAGCAATATTTTTGTTATTTATCACAAAATACAGTGCTTCTTTTTTTAGGCGTGTTCCTTGACAGGACGGACACTCAATTTTATCCATATAACGTTTGGCCCATCGCTTTATACTGCTCGAATCTGTGGTTTTATATTGGTGTTCTATAAAATTTGCAATGCCATCAAAATCAATGGCATATTCTCGTGAAAGTCCTAAAGTTTTGTTGGCCACTGAAAATTTATCCTTTCCACCAAATAAAATGAGATCCATGGCTTCTTTGGGAATTTTTGATATAGGATCTGAAAGTGTAAAGTTGAAACGCTGTGCGATTAAATCTAATTGTTTAAATATCCAAGAATTTTTTTGGGGCCCTTGCGGTGCCAAGCCACCGTTTTTAATTGACAATTGCGGGTCAGGTATGATTTTATTTATATTGACTTTGTAAATACTGCCAATCCCGTTACATTCTGGACAGGCGCCTTTAGGGGAATTAAATGAAAAATTGTTGGGCTCTGGATTGGGGTAGGACAGGCCAGTGCTTGGGCACATCAAATTACGACTGAAGAATCTCGGTTTTTTCTCAGCTTCAGCCAATACCATCATTACATCATCACCTTGATTTAAAGCCATCAAAATGGAATCTTTAAGTCTTTTTGAATCCATGGTTTTCTCATCAATTTTTAATCGATCTATAACCACTTCAATGTCATGGACTTTATAGCGGTCTAAGCGCATTCCTGGGGTGATATTAACAACTTCACCATCGACTCTAACTTTAACAAAACCCTGCTTGGCTATTTGTTCAAACAATTCGCGATAATGTCCCTTTCGAGAACGCACCAAAGGGGCCAATATGGAAATTCTCTTGTTGTTATAGCTCTCAACAATCAGTGATTTTATTTGATCGTCATGATAGCTTACCATTTTTTCGTTTGTTTTATAACTGTAGGCATCCGCTGCTCTTGCATACAGCAAGCGTAAAAAGTCATAAACTTCCGTTATGGTACCAACGGTTGATCGTGGAGATTTGCTGGTTGTTTTTTGCTCAATGGCGATCACGGGAGACAGACCATCAATTTTATCGACATCAGGGCGCTCCAATGAACCTAAAAATTGCCTTGCGTAGGCAGAAAAAGTCTCAATATATCTGCGTTGACCTTCAGCATAAATAGTATCAAAAGCCAGTGATGATTTACCACTGCCTGACAGTCCGGTTATGACCACCAATTGGTTGCGGGGAATATTGACATCGATATTCTTTAAATTGTGAACTCTGGCGCCTTTGACTTCAATATATTCATCAAAATTTTTCATATCGCTTCTACAAATTCTCCAGCGCCTTGGCGGATAATTATTGGTCTTTCATTGGTGGCATCAATAACGGTTGAGGGGACATTACCTCCAAAACCACTGTCAATAACAACATCTACTTTAGATTGCCATTGCTCAAAAATAATTTCGGGATCAGAGGTGTATTCAATGATGTTGTCATTGTCATGTATAGAGGTGGTAAGAATGGGGTTTCCCAGACGTTTGACAATTTCTAGTATGACTGAATGATTTGGGACTCGGATCCCTACAGTTTTCCTTTTTTTAAAAGGACGTGGAAGGGCTTTATTGCTGGGAAGTATAAAAGTATAGGGTCCAGGTAAATATTTTTTAAGAAGTTTAAATGTACTGCTGTTGAGTTGGGCTGTATAGGCGCTGAGATTACTGAGGTTGTGACAAATAAAGGCCAGATTTGCCCGCTCTAATTTTTCCCCTTTAATCCGGGACAGTTGTTGCATTGCTTTTATGTTTTTAACATCACATCCCAAGGCATATACAGTATCTGTAGGGTAGATGACCAACCCCCCGTTTTTAAGGATGTCAACCACCCTTTCTAGAATTCTTGGCTGGGGGTTTTCAGCATATATTTTTAGGAATTCAGCCATTTTAGGACAAGATTTCAAGTTTCGCAAAGCGCAACAACAGTTTTTTGACGCCAACTGCGCTAAATTTTATCTCCGCTTTTAAATCGGCTCCCTTGCCTTCAATTTTTAGGACTTCACCATTTCCAAAGCGTTGGTGGTTCACAACATTGCCTACGGTGAGATTGGAGTCAAATAAATTGGTGCTTGTAGCGCTGTTGTTTATTTTTTTTAAATGTTTTGGCGCTTTTGCGCTCAATGATGTCCTTTTGGGTTTAGATCGCGAAGGTTTTTTATAACGAATTTGATGGGGTTCAACATCTCCAAATATATCGGCACTTAGCATTGGGTTGAAACGTTTTTCTTCTTTTGGGGTGGTGATATTTAAATAACGATCGTCAATTTCTTCAATAAATCGACTGGGCTCTGCGTCAATGAGTTTTCCCCAACGGTATCTGGAAAGTGCATAGGTTAAATAGACTTGCTTTTCGGCTCTTGTAACGGCCACATAGAACAATCTTCTCTCTTCTTCCAGCTCACTTCTTGTATTCATACTCATCGCACTGGGAAATAAATCTTCCTCCAATCCAACCACATAAACATAGGTAAATTCTAAACCCTTGGCCAAATGGATGGTCATCAAGGCAACCTTATCACTGTCGCTATTTTCTTCATTGTCTAAATCAGTTGCCAAGGCCACATCCTCTAAAAATTCTGCCAATGCGCCCTTTGCCTCCGCCAACTCTTGTTGACCTTTTACAAAATCTTTAATTCCATTTAATAATTCCTCAACATTTTCCATCCGGGTGATTCCTTCTGGAGTGCCATCATTTTTTAATTCGCGAATCAGACCACTGACACGGCAAACGTGCTCGGTCAATTCAAAAGCATTCGCCGTCTGGTTCATCACTTGAAAACTTTCAATCATGGTACAAAAGTTAGTCAGCTTTGTCTTGGTTCCCGAATTGAGATTTATTTGAAAACTATGTATGTTTTTTATCAGCTCAAAAATAGACACTCCAGCAGCATTGGCAGCGACAATGAGTCGGTCTATTGTAGTTTGCCCAATTCCTCGGCCAGGAAAATTAATGATGCGCTTCAATGCTTCTTCGTCGGCAGGATTGACAATGAGTCGCAAATAGGAGAGGACATCTTTGATTTCTTTTCTTTGGTAGAACGAAAGCCCCCCATAAATTCTGTAATTAATACCTCGCTTTCGCAAAGCATCTTCAATGGCGCGGGATTGTGCATTGGTTCTGTACAGAACAGCAAAATCAGTATTTTTGGCTTGATGATTCATTTTATTTTCAAAAATCGAACTGGCCACATAACGCCCTTCATCCCCATCTGTTAGAGATCGGTTCACCACAATAGGCATGCCCTCTTCATTGGCCGTCCAAACAACCTTGTCCAATTTTGTTTGATTTTTATCAATGATCGAATTGGCTGCATTGACGATGTTTTTTGTAGAGCGATAATTTTGCTCTAAGCGGTAAACTTTTACATCATCGTAGTCTCGTTGAAAGTTTAGAATATTGTTGATATTAGCGCCTCGAAAGGCATAAATACTTTGAGCATCGTCACCCACGACACAAATGTTTTGAAACCGATCCGAAAGCGCACGTACAATTAAATATTGAGAGTGGTTGGTGTCTTGGTACTCATCTACCAAAATATAGCGAAACCGCTGTTGGTATTTGGCCAATACATCCGGAAATCGCGTCAATAATTCATTGGTCTTAAGCAAAAGGTCATCAAAATCCATAGCACCTGCTTTAAAACAACGGTCCACATAGGTTTTGTAAATGTCTCCCAGTTTGGGCCGCTTGGCCATGGTATCGGCCTCCAAAAGTTCTGGATTTTGAAAATAGGCTTTAACTGTGATAAGACTGTTTTTATAGGAAGAAATACGACTGTAAATTTGCTTGTATTTATAGAGGTCTTTATCCAAATTCATTTCCTTTATAATAGAGGCGACAAGACGTTGAGAATCTTGGGTGTCATAAATCGTAAAATTTGAAGGGTATCCAAGGCGATCGGCCTCAAAGCGCAGTATTTTGGCAAATACGGAGTGGAAGGTTCCCATCCACAAGTTCTTTGCTTCACTGTCTCCAACAATTGACGAAATTCTAGATTTCATTTCTCTGGCAGCTTTGTTGGTAAACGTAAGGGCCAAAATATTAAAGGGATCTACACCTTCACTCATCAAATAAGCAATTCTATAAGTCAGAACACGAGTTTTACCAGAGCCAGCACCAGCAATGACAATCATTGGACCCTCTTTCTGTAAAGTGGGGGCCAATTGTGCCTCATTGAGTTGATTTAAATAAGCCTGCAAAGAATTGAATTTTAAAGCTGTGAAATTAAGTAATGTTATTCGGTTTTATATGCAGTTTAACGAATAATTATAAACAATCCCAGGCTGAAAACACGGATCTAGACAACTGTAAAATTGGACCTATATCGGGACTGTTTAAAACACTTTAAAAGCGATTAAATATAGAGCTGCAAAATCCCTGCAAAATTATTAAATTAGTGGTTGTTAATCAACAATACATGTCATGGGCGAAGAATTTTTTGGACTCTTTATTTACTGTATCCCCGCAGTTGTTACGGCCGCTATTGCTTTCTTCTTCTTTAGAGAATATTCCAAGCACGAGAGCAGGCGCACAAACTCTTTCGCAAACCAAGCGATTCAAAAAGAGGTTTTAGTTGCTAAACTTCAAGCCTACGAGCGATTGACTTTGTTTTTGGAACGCAGCTCAGCCCAACAGCTTTTGACACGTGTAGCGCCAATTGCCCCTCAAGCAGCCGCTTATAAAGATTTGCTAATTGCTACCATTAAGCAAGAATATGAGCACAATCTAGCGCAGCAAATTTATGTCTCTGAACCCTGTTGGCATCTGCTGTCCGCTGCAAAAGATAACAGCTTGCAAATTATTTCAAGTTTTAAGGCGGAAAAAGATGCCAATGCCGAAACCCTAAGACCCTTGCTTTTAGCAGCGCTTTCACAATCTGAATTATCGCCCAAAAAAGCCCTTAAATTTTTAAAAGAAGAAGTTTCAATCCTATTGAATTAAGAACATGGCTGATGCTGTTTTACAGACACCAATTGATTATCTTAAAGGGGTAGGCCCCAACCGCGCTTCTCTTTTGCGTTCGGAGTTGGGAATACATACTTGCCAAGATTTATTGCATTTATTCCCCAACCGCTATATTGACAGAACTCAGTTTTATAATATTGCCGCACTAGAACGCAATAATTCTGAAGTTCAAATTATTGGTAAAATCACTGCCTACAAAGAAATTTCTCAAAAGAACGGGAAGCGCTTGGTTGCTACTTTTTGCGATGCTTCTGGTCAAATGGAATTGGTATGGTTTCGGGGCCATAAATGGATACGAGAAAATTTAAAAATCAACACCTCTTATGTGATTTTTGGAAAAGTCAATTGGTTCAATGGTAATTTTAGCATGCCGCATCCTGATATGGAGCTAAAATCGGAATTTGACAAAGGTCTCAGAACCGCCATTCAACCTATATATCCTTCGACAGAAATTCTAGGGAATCGCGGTATTTCAAATCGTGTCTTGTGTAAACTGATAGAGCAATTGTTTCTTCAAATAGACGGAAAATTTAAAGAATCACTTTCTGAAAATTTATTAAACCAACACCAATTGATTTCCAAAGACGAGGCGCTTCTAAATATCCACTTTCCCAAAAATCAAAATTTATTAGCCAAAGCACAATTTCGATTGAAGTATGAAGAATTCTTTTTTATTCAATTGCAACTCATTTATAAAAACTTGATTCACAAATCCAAAATCAAAGGATTGGTATTTGAAGCTGTAGGGGCTTATTTTAATGATTTCTATAAAAATCATTTACCATTTGACTTGACTGCTGCCCAAAAGCGTGTTGTTAAAGAAATCCGTGCTGATATGGGCAGTAACGCACAAATGAACCGCTTGTTGCAGGGAGATGTTGGTTCTGGAAAGACGATTGTAGCCTTTATGGCCATGTTGATTGCACTTGACAATGACTTTCAGGCTACCATGGTGGCCCCTACAGAAATCCTTGCCATTCAGCATTATACCGATCTAAAAATCCTTTGTGACGCTGTGGGCATTCAAATTGCTTTGCTCACAGGTTCAACAAAAACAGCCGATCGCAGATCACTTCACAAACATTTGCAAGACGGTCAACTACAGATTCTGGTTGGGACTCATGCGGTTTTAGAGGACAAGGTTCAATTTAAAAATTTAGGTTTGGCCATAATTGATGAGCAGCACCGCTTTGGGGTCGCTCAGCGCAGTAAATTATGGCATAAAAACACGACTCCTCCCCATGTTTTGGTCATGACAGCCACCCCCATTCCAAGAACCTTGGCCATGTCGGTTTACGGAGATTTGGACATATCAGTCATTGACGAATTACCGCCAGGAAGAAAACCCATCAAAACGGTCCACCGTTTTGATAGCAACCGTTTAAAAGTTTTTAAATTTATTAGAGATGAAATTGTAAAAGGCCGTCAAATTTATATTGTATATCCCTTGATCAAAGAAAGCCAAAAATTAGATTTTAAAGATCTAATGGACGGATATGAGAGCATTTCTAGAGAATTTCCCATACCAGAATATCAGATCTCCATTGTCCACGGTCAAATGAAGGCCGCTGAAAAAGACTATGAAATGCAGCGTTTTGTCAAGGGCGAAACTCAGATCATGGTGGCAACCACCGTTATTGAAGTAGGGGTCAATGTCCCAAATGCCTCTGTGATGCTCATTGAAAGTGCTGAACGCTTTGGCCTCTCTCAATTGCACCAATTGCGCGGTCGGGTTGGTCGTGGCGCTTCTCAGAGCTATTGTATTTTGATGACAAGTCACAAGCTAGGGAATGACAGTAAGACTCGAATGCAAACCATGGTGCATTCAAACGATGGATTTGAGATTGCAGAAGTTGATTTAAAGCTTAGAGGACCCGGCGATTTGATGGGCACCCAACAAAGTGGGGTGTTAAAACTTAAAATTGCCAATTTGATCCAAGATAAAAACTTGCTGGCTTTGGCTCGAGAATCTGCTAAAAAAACGCTCAAAGAAGACCCCAAACTGATGCTGCCGAAAAACGCCCCTATCAATACTACCTACATCGCCATGGGAACTTATAAAAATATATGGAATTACATCAGTTAGAATTCCAAAATAAAGTCTTTTGAAACTAGCATTAAATCTTTGAAAACAAGCTTAAAATCGGCTTCAAATGCGTCATAATGTGCCATCAGCTCGCGCGTTGCTTGGTGCATTCCAGATTTTCCTTTGGTGCGGCGGTTCATTCCATTTAAAGTATCTGAAATACCGTCTATAAATTGGTAATTATACAGCCAATTGTTTTGGACCATATAGGGGAGCATATATTGTATTTGTGGGGTGAGTCGTTTAAAATTTTTTTGAAACAGTCGGTAGTTTTTGTCTGCAAACTCACTCAAACTTTGACTGCTGTAATCTTTCCAGTTTTTAGCCAAGAAGTGATCGTAAAAAATATCTACTATGATACCTGAGTAATGCCCATAATTGGCATGCAGCCGCTTGGTACTGCTTTTAAAGTTAGGATGGGCATCCGTGCTGGTATCGATTTGTCGGTGTAACAAAATACCTTTTTGAATGTTTTTATCAAAGGCTTTGTACTGTCGCCCCTTGATGCTGTCGGCCATAAAGTTTCCGATAATAACACAAGGGTTATTTCCTGAAAGATAGATATGTGCGAGGAAATTCATGGCTCAAAATTATGAATACTAATTTATTAAAGTAGAATTGAAATCCTATATTTGCTTAAATATTTTTAAATGACTTTAATTAAATCAATCTCCGGGATTCGCGGCACTATCGGAGGGGTCGTTGGACAAAATTTAACACCCATTGATACAGTTAAGTTTGCTGCCGCCTATGGAAGTTGGATCAAGCAACAACGCTCCAAGTCAACTTACCGGGTGGTCATTGGCAGAGACGCTAGAATTTCAGGTGAGATGATTGAAAATTTAGTCGTTAGTACACTGATTGGTATGGGAATTGATGTGATCAATCTAAGACTTTCAACCACGCCAACTGTGGAAATTGCGGTGCCTATGGAACATGCCGACGGTGGTATCATATTAACAGCCAGCCACAACCCCAAACAGTGGAATGCTTTAAAGCTATTGGATGCCAAAGGGGAGTTTTTAAATGCCAAGCACAGTCAGAAGGTCTTAGATATAGCAGCTTCAGAGTCCGTTTCGTTTTCAGATGTAGGCAATCTGGGTAAGCTCTTTTATAATGATGCTTATTTTGACCTTCACATTGATGCTGTTACAAATCTAGACTTGGTGAATGTTGAAGCCATTCGAAAATGCCGCTTTAAGGCAGTCGTTGATGGAGTCAATTCAAGCGGTGGTATTGTCGTTCCATTACTATTAGAGCGCTTGGGTGTCACTGTCATAAAATTACACTGCAACCCCAATGGACATTTTCCCCACAATCCCGAGCCCTTAAAAGAGCACCTTAGGGATTTATCCGAAAAAGTTATACAAACCGGGGCTGATTTTGGAATTGCGGTAGACCCCGATGTAGACCGTTTGGCCTTTATGGACGAGAACGGATTGCTGTTTGGAGAAGAATACACCTTGGTGGCTTGCGCCGATTATGTGCTGAGCCAGAAAAAGGGCAATACAGTCAGTAATTTAAGTTCAACAAGAGCGCTGCGAGACATCACTGAAAAACATGGAGCTGTTTATACCGCCAGCGCCGTTGGGGAAGTCAATGTAGTGGCAGCCATGAAAACCAACAATGCTGTCATTGGGGGTGAGGGAAATGGCGGTATCATTTTACCTGAATCGCATTATGGAAGAGATGCCTTGGTCGGTATTGCCTTATTTTTAAGCCTGTTGGCTGAAAAGCGATTATCAGTGAGTGCGCTTAAAAAAACCTATCCCTTATATTTCATGAGTAAAAAGAAAATTGATTTAAGTCAAGGATATGATGTGGAGGGGCTTTTAGGCAATATGGAAAAAAAATATCAAAATGAAATCACAACGACCATTGACGGACTTAAAATTGATTTTTCTGATTCCTGGGTTCACCTTCGAAAAAGCAATACTGAGCCCATTGTAAGAGTGTATAGCGAGGCCCCTTCTCAAGAAGAAGCGGATACCTTAGCCAATCGTTTTATTTTTGAACTCAAATCCCTTTCCCAGTAAACCAATCTAAGTTTTGCGGTGCTTCCAGCGCTTGTGGGTCCATAAGTAATACTCAGGCGCTTCATATATTTGATTTTCTACAAGCGCTATAAATTGATCCGTTATTTTGTAATCTTCAAAATTATTGGGCGCTTCTGTCAATGTTTTAAAGGTGGTTTCATAAAACCCTCTTTTGACACGCTTTACAGAGAAAAAAACAACTGAAAGGTCTAGTTTTTTAGAAAGCATTTCAGCTCCAGTGTGCACTGGAACATCAATCCCCATAAATTTATTCCAATGGTAAGCTTTATTTTTTTTAGGGCTTTGATCTGCGGCAAAACCATTGATGGTTAACAAGCCTTTTTTTTTGTTTTCCGTTAAAACAGCTGCCGTTTCTTTGGTTGTGATTAGATAGGAATCGTAGCGCGCTCTAATTTTACGGATCATACGGTCAAAGTATTTATTGTTGAGACGTTTATATATTGCAAAAGTTTTGTGTGATGTGTAGGCCTGAAGAATAAAAATCCACTCCCAGCTGCCATAATGCGCGCACATCAATGAAATGCTTTTGTTTCTTTTTTCAAAGTCTTTGATGATTTCAATGTTTGTAAATTTAAAGCGCTTTTTCATATCCTCTTTACGGATATTCATCGATTTGATCGCTTCAAGAATCATATCGCATAAGTGGTGGTAAAATTTTTTCTCAATGCGCTTTCGTTCGGCTTCTGATTTTTCTGGGAATACCAGTTTAAGATTTTCAGAAACCGTTTTTTTTCGGTAACCAACAAGTCGGTATAAAATGAAATATAAGCCATCGGATACCCCATACAGCAAGCGAAAAGGGAGCATGGAAGTGACCCATAAAATGGGATAAATAACCACAAAGGCTAATAATTGCATAAATTAAACTTAAATTTACTGGGCAAAGATACTTTATTTAGCCGAATTATTATTTTTCTTTATGAACCTACACACCTTAATTATTATCAGCAGCAATGTTTTAGTGTCCATGCGCGGTTTTAAAGACGCTGCTTTTTTTGAACGTTTTAAATTTAACATTCGCGCTCTGATCGCTGGGGATTATAAGCGGCTGGTGAGCTCAGGCTTTTTGCACGTAGATTGGCAACACCTGCTGTTTAATATGTTCACTCTTTATTTTTTTGCCAACAGCGTCGTTTTTAAGTTGGGTGTTTTTAATTTTTATTTAATTTATTTGACAAGTTTATTGACCGGAAATTTACTGTCTTTTTATTTTCACAAAAACGAACCCCAATACACAGCTGTTGGTGCTAGTGGGGCTGTGACAGGAATACTTTATGCAGCCATACTGTTAAATCCGGGTATGAAAATGTTTATTTATTTTATTCCTGTCCCCATTCCTTCCTATATAATAGGAGTCGGCTATTTGCTATTTTCTATTTATGGAATGAAAACAAAAATGGGCAATATCGGTCACGATGCCCATTTTGGGGGCGCTGTTGGTGGCTATGTAATGACCTTGATTTTGGCCCCAAAGATTCTAGAATATCATCTTATGATGGTATTGGTTTTAGCGGCCCCTATTATCCTTTTATTTTTGTTGAGGTGGCAAAAACGAATTTAGTCCGCTAATAATTCGGCAATTTTAGCTTCTAGCGCCTGGCCTCTGAGACGAGTAGCCAAAATTTTACCGTCACGATCCAGGATAAAAGTGGCTGGAATAGAGGAGATGTTATAAAGTTGTGCGATTGGATCCTGCCAAAATTTTAAATTGGAAACATTATACCAATTGAGCTTGTCTTTTTCGATGGCTGAGACCCAAGCGGACTTTTGGCCCTTTCTGTCCAAAGAGACACTGATGATCTCAAGTCCTTTCTCGTGATATTTATTATATATTCTTACAAAATTCGGGTTTTCAACCCTGCAAGGTTTACACCATGAAGCCCAAAAATCGAGTATGGTCACTTCTCCTAGTATTTTACTGAGTGTGAGCATTTCACCTTCTGGATTTGGGGCTGTAAAATCAGCAGCTTTGGTTCCAACTTTAATCTCCACCTTATTGACTTCATTTTGGATTTTAAAATAAATTTTTTGGGTCAAATTTTTATTGTAGGGCTTTTTTAATAAAGCAATTGGCATGTTTTTAAAAACCTCTTGAGCCAACGCTGCATTAAATCCCTTTTGTTCCGTTATTACATCCAATAATATGAGTGAGAAATCTGAACCGGAATTGCTTTTTATAAAATTAAGACCGTAATCTTTAAGCTCAGAGCGCATCGATTTATTGCGTTTTTGAATTTCACTGACTGCCTCCGGATCGTTTATAGACAACATATAATCTTTTTGAAGTCTCGAAATCTTATCAATGATTAATTGGTAGCCTTTTTTATAATCCGTAAAAACACGGTTATTATCCCCGCCTTTGGCAATTGATTTATAAATGCTGTCCTTGTAAATAACGGCCTGGGTCTCTCCAGGCTCTAAAACCAAAGCAGTTTGTCCAGCAATCCCATTGACCGTTAAAATACGCATTTGAGGGGCCTCTATAGTTCCCTTGAATTCGAAGAATTCATTAACCACAATGGCTGTATCTGTTACCCGAGAATTTTGGCCACCCTCACTGGTTTTTAAATAAACGCGAACCCCATTGTAAATTCCTTCGGCTTGTCCTTTAATAACATACTCTTTTGCAGACGAATTTTTAGATTCACAGCCAAAAATTAGCAAGAGCAAACATAAAATTGAAAAGCGGCTGATTTGTAACATCGGTCAATTTTTAGTAAAAATAAATAAAATTTACCAACCTCAAGATTTGTTGGAATATTAATACTTTTGTAAAAAAAAAAGCATGCATCAGCAAGATACCATCATTGCATTGGCAACTCCTTCCGGCGCTGGGGCAATCGGTGTGCTTCGAATCTCTGGCTCGCTGGCCATTTCCATAACGGAAAGCTTGTTTAAATCCATACACAATAAGAATTTGACAACACAGCCTACGCACAGCATTCATTTGGGCCATATTTTTGATGGAGACACCCTTTTGGACGAAGTTTTGGTGAGTTTATTTAAAAATCCAAAGTCTTACACTGGTGAGGATGTGGTAGAAATATCCTGCCATGGCAGCCATTACATTCAAACCAAAATTTTACAATTGTTTATTCGCCACGGCTGCCGCACAGCTGATCCTGGAGAATTTACCCTGCGGGCTTTTATCAACGGAAAAATGGATTTAAGCCAAGCGGAAGCTGTAGCCGACCTTATTGCCAGCGACAGTGCAGCAGCCCATCAAATTGCAATACAGCAGATGCGTGGTGGCTTTAGTTCTGAAATTAAAGCCCTGCGCGCTGAGCTTTTAGACTTCGCTTCTTTGATAGAACTCGAGTTGGACTTTTCTGAGGAAGACGTTGCTTTTGCTGATCAAACACAATTTAAAATACTTTTGGAGCGCATTGTGAAAGTTTTAAAATACCTGATGGATTCTTTTTCTACTGGAAATGCCATTAAGAATGGGGTCCCTATTTCTATTGTCGGGGCACCCAATGTAGGAAAATCAACACTCTTAAATGCCCTTTTAAACGAGGATAAAGCCATTGTGAGTGCGATTGCTGGGACCACTCGAGACGCCATTGAAGACGAATTAATTATTGAGGGTATTAAGTTTCGCTTTATTGATACGGCAGGCATTCGCCAAACCGATGATACTGTAGAGTCTATCGGGATTGAAAAGACTTACACGAAAATGGCCCAATCTCAGGTGATTTTGCATCTTTTGGATGCTTCAGCCCTTACAGAAAGCAGCAGTACCACAATCTTAAAAGCCATTCAAGTCAGCATCGAAATGTACCCTGACATCAAATCCATGGTAGTTTTAAATAAAATGGATCTTGTGAATTCAGCCGACGTTTCAGCATTGCTTTCAAAACTTAAGCCTTTACAACTAAGCGCCAAAACCGGGGCGGGGGTAGAGACCCTCAAATCAGAACTCTTGAGCTTGGTTCAAACTGGAAAGTTGCACAACAACGATACCATTATTACCAATGCCAGACATTACGATGCTTTGGGAAAAGCACTGCAAAGCATACAGACTGTACAAGCTGGGCTTGAATCCAACCTCTCAGGGGATCTTTTGGCTATCGACCTTCGCGAAGCCCTCTACCATTTTGGCAGAATTACAGGTGAAATTTCTACAGACGATTTATTGGGCAATATCTTTGCCAACTTCTGTATCGGTAAGTAAAGTTAGTTTCCTTTCATTTATTTTTCTTTTCATTTTAGTGAATATAAGAATATATATTGCTCTATTCTTTGTTTTTATTTAGTTCTTATTTATTATATTTATGTCATAATAGTGTCATAAGAATATTGATTAAGACACAAAAGTGTCATAAAGTGTCCTTATGTAG
>PBQM01000076.1 GCA_002725015.1 Flavobacteriaceae bacterium
CATCTGTCAAACTTAAAAAATTCTCGAAATTTCTGAGCAAGATTCTCATTTGGCGCAATGTAAGAAATTGAGATTACTTTTTTCTTAGCTAATACATCAGCTATTTTTCTCTCTCAAATCTTAGAAATAAATTTTTAGCACTGTTGAAGAAAACTTCAGTGCATTATTATGTCGAACAAAAAATGCAGTGCAACTAAGCCGGCAGTTAAGTCGCAAACAAAGCTTAGATAACGATAGCTATATAACTAGTTTTGAGGTTAAAAATGCTAAACCAATAGATTACAGATCAGTCGGTACAATACTCATAATAACACTAATTACTTGATGATTAGATTAAAAAAACAGTTAATACCTTTTATTTTCTAAGTTGAAATAGTTTCATACATTGTTTCTTCTTCCTAAGATGAAACTTGAACTATAATCCTTTTTGAAGATAAAAAAATTAAGAAGTAAGAAACCACTAATGAAAATGCCATCAATTTCGATTAAAAAAAGTTACATTTTTGGACAAACCAATAAAATTTATTATCATAATTATAATCTTGACAAGGCAGGATTTTTAAGATTATTTATAACTTTTTTAACTTAAACTAAAGAGGTTTTATGAAAAAGGTTAAAAAGCTATTAGCTATTTTAATAGCAATTACATGTTGCTATTGCAACAATGCATTAGCAGAAATCGAAATATCTTTCAGGTTCAATGACGCTGGCCAGAAAGAAATGAGAGCAGCTGTAGATGAATTTGAAAGGATTAATCCTGGAATAAAAGTTGATTTACAACGTATAGCTTGGGGGAGCGCAAGAGAACAGTTCCTTCGTGAAGCAGCAGTAGGGGAAGGACCAGATGTTGTTCATATTGCACAGGTCTGGACAAGGAGCATGGGAGAATCAGGTGCTTTATACGATATGAATAATCTAATAGACAAGTACGGTGTTGGTATTGGGTGGAATGACTTTATTTCAGCAGATTTAGCAAGTCAAGATGATGGGACTATTCATGCTATACCTTGGACAGTTGATACTTTTGCAATGGTATATAGAAAAGATATCCTTGAAAAAGCTGGAATAAAAGAGTTTCCAACAACATGGAATGGTTTACTTGAGGCAAGTACGAAGATAAAAGAGGAAACTGGGTCTGCAGGATGGGCTATCCCAGCAGGTAGTGGCCCTACAAATTCCATATGGTTTTTCTTAAATTTTTATTGGTGGTCTAATGGATGGTCTTTAATCGATCGAAAACCTGATGGCTCTTACTACATAAACATTACTCAAGAACAAATTGCAGAAGGAATTGACTATTACAAATCATATCTTGATCGAGGAATAAATCCAAAATCTATGCTGAACGTTACAAATTGGGGAGCACAAGAATTAATAGAAGGGATGGTTAGAGGTGATTTTTCCATAATAAGTACACCTGAGAATGTAATGGTTCAAATAGATTCAGCTTGGAAAGCAAGGAATCCTGGGAAGCCTAATCCATTTGCATCAACTATACATCCGAAAAAATCTGTTACTTTTGTTGGTGGACGTCAACTTGGTATCAATGCAAATACAGAGCACCCCGAGGCATCTTTCAAATTAATAAAATATCTAACTGATGAACCAGTATATTCAAAATATTATGCTGGGATGTGGCCTGCACAAAAGAAATTAATTAAACAATTACCACAAGTTGCTTCACATGTGGGATATAAAAATCAACTAATATTGGCTAGAAGTTGGGGCCCATATTCAACAGGTCCAATTCCAATTCCAACAATGTGGAATTGGGTTGGTCGTGGAGCAGGTTCAGTTTTCATTGGAGAAAAGACATCTATGGAAGTAGCTAATGAAATTTACAGTAAAATTGAAAGTGAACTTAAATAATAGATAAACAATTCAACGAGGTCATACCATTTGACCTCGTTGAAAAACTGTTCAATGTATTCCTAAACTAGGAAATGAAGGATAATAAATTTGTATTTTATTTACTAATTCCAACTCTTTTCTTTATTACATTTTTTTACGTATATCCAACAGTATATAATATATTTAACAGCTTTACAGATCTAAATCTGTTTAAATTGAGAAAGGGTGGTAATTGGGTTGGATTAGATAACTACATTGATCTTATATCAGACCCTGAATTTGCAAGAGTTTTTTTTAATACTACTTTCTGGCTAACAATAGTTGGGGTTTTCGTTAGAATAACTCTTGGTCTACTTTTGGCGTTTTTACTCAACTCTGATACGTTAAAAAAATACCGCTTAACGAATATATTTCAATTATTACTTTTAATTCCATGGGCAACCCCGTCTATTGTAGCTGTAGTAGTTTGGAGAATGATATTAGATCCACAAGTCGGCATCATCAATCAAATAATTATTAAATATGGAATCGGAAAAGAACCCATAGCTTTTCTGGCTGATACAAGTTTCGTTTGGCCCTCAATTATTACAATAATCACATGGAATACACTTCCCTTGGCAACATTGACATTTCTAGCAAGATTAAAATCAGTACCATCAGAGATTATAGATGCAGCAAGAGTAGATGGCGCGAATAAACTTCAACAAGCTATATATGTTAAATTACCACATATGGTGCCCTCTATAATTATTATGGTTTTGATGTCAACGTTTTGGACCTTCAACAACTTTGTCTTTGTATGGCTGTCAACTGGAGCTGGGCCAGGGACTTTCACTAATGTAATGGCTACCGAAGTCTACTTGAAGGCTTTTGTAGATGGAAGAATGGGTTACAGCTCAGCTTTAGGTATTGTGATGGCCACAATCATGACAGTATTTGGCATTATCTATTTAAGATTAATTATTAAAAGAAATTTGAAAGAGTTATTTTAATATAATGCATTCAAATTTACACTTAAAATTTTTTCTTATTTTAATAAAATAGTGTACTAGTTTAATCCTTATTATGGTTTATGAAATTGCTATACTTCTGTTGGCTTTTGTTGTCTTTCTTATAATTATTTATCCAACATTGTGGATATTCATTGCATCATTTAAAACTGAAGAGACACTTTTTTCAAATGATCATTCCATTTACACTTTAGATAATTATTTTGAATTATTTGAATCTGGATTTGGCCTGTTTATATTTAACAGTTTCTATATTTGCCTGGTTTCTGTATTAATAACTATTTTTTCATCTGTAATAGCGGCCTATGCGTTTTCAAGAAGAAGATTTAGATTTAAAATCTTTTCTTTTGGTTCAATAATGCTTGGTCAAACTTTTCCGTGGATTATACTTGTCACCCCTATGTTTATTCTTTTTGCTAAACTTGGATTTTTAAATAACCACATTAGTATGATTTTTTGTTACGTGGCTGTAAGTCTACCATTTTCAATATATTTACTGGTAGGTTACTTAGAGAGCATACCTAGGGAATTAGATGAGGCTGCAACTATGGATGGATGCCCACAATTTCAAATTATATGGAAAATAATTGCACCGATCATGTTGCCGGGTATCATTGTTACGGCAGCTTATGCATTTTTGCTTATGTGGTCGGAATACCTTTTCGCTTTGGCTTTTCTAACAAAAACTAATTTAAAGACAATGCCGTTAGAGTTGTACGCTTTTTTTGGCGAACACACTACTCAATGGGGTCAAGTGATGGCAGCGTCTGCGTTAACAACAATACCTACTCTTGTACTTTTTCTTCCATTACAGAAATTTATCTCTGAAGGCTTAACGACTGGGTCTGTGAAAAACTAATCAAAAAAACGCAGATAAAAAATCCGTTATGAATTTTTACCTACATTAGTAATCTTAACAGAAAACTATGATTGATCTAATTCTTCTCGCGGATTTTGTTATCAATTTTTAAGAGATTTGGCTTTTTATGGATACCTTACCCGTACGAAAAGTTGGTCAGAGTCTTTTAGAACTTCCGATTCTGGGTTTTGGTGGCGCTCCCTTAGGTGAATTGTTTGAACTAATCCCCGAAGACCAATCACGCCAAACCCTCAAATCAGCATGGTCTGCAGGTATTCGCTTCTACGATACGGCTCCTTGGTACGGTCATGGCCTCAGTGAGCACAGGATTGGTGGCCTGCTTCGACAACAGAATCCAGAAGAATTTATTTGTTCCACCAAGGTTGGAAGAGTCTATTCACGTTTTAGGGGTAAAGCCAAAGATTTTTATGGTCCACCATGGGCAGGGGGGCTGCCTTTTACTTTGAGGTTCGACTACACTTATGATGGGATTTTACGCTCTTATGAGGACAGTCTGTTGCGTTTGGGGCTTAATCGAGTGGATGTCCTCATAATTCATGATATTGATCTCAACTACCATCGAACAGAAAGTCACATAAACCAGAGATTTCGTGAGTTGGAATCTGGCTGGAGAGCGCTTGATGAATTGAAACGTACTGGTGAAATTCAGGCTTTTGGAGCTGGAATCAATAAAGAGGCTCTCATACCTCGATTTTTGGAAGAATGTCCGCTAGATTTCTTTCTTGTGGCCCATCCCTATACTCTGCTGGATCAAGGAGTCTTGGACACAATTTTTCCCAAGTGCGAGCGCCTTGGTGTGGGAGTCGTGGTAGGAGCCCCTTATGCATCAGGCATTTTGGCTACTGGAGCAGTTCAAGGAGCTAAATATAGATATTCAGAGGCCACTCCCGATGTGATGGCAAAAGTTCAGTTGATTGAAAGATTATGCAAGGATCATCAGATCCCCCTAAAAGCTGCTGCTTTACAATTTCCTCTAGGCCATCCTCTGGTTGCCTCTATCATTCCCGGAGCTTTCCGTCCAGAACAGGTAACGGAAAACCGAAAGCTATTCGAGCATCCTATTGAATCTTCCTTTTGGGATGCTTGTAAGACTGCGAATCTGATACGAATGGACGCCCCAGTTCCTTCACATGATTTCTAATAATGATAGGATATCAACTCACCCACAGCACTAATCAAGTATTTTGAAATCTTTCGGACACTGTAATCTCCCTATTTCATGTACCGAGCACGGACATCCTGAACTTTTTAATCAAGGCCCCTGACCTCCTCTTCTTCCAGCCAACTATCTCACACCCCAGAAATTTTTGTATTTTCCAACATCTTTGATTGATCAGAGTCACTACCAATTAATGAATCTGAGGCTTGGCTGCCTGAAGGGTTTCAAAACTCTTAGAAAAAAGGTGGTTATAGACTAAATTGGGTTGGTGAATCCGCTAGTTGTCTTTGCAAAAGAGAAAATTGAATTGGTATGGTTCAATTGATATTGTAAGTATGTCTTACGACGAATTTGGACTAAAAAAGTTGAACGTCAGATATTTAGTCCAAGTCTCGTATATTGTTCTTCAGGGGCATCTGTTGCTTTCATCATTGAGATCAACTTTTCAATAAGATGATTTTCTATTGTTTGGTCTTTTATCTGATTTTTTTGCCCCGGATCCGTTTCTAAGTCAAAAAGCTTAGTTTCAAGGTCTTCAAAATTCCTTAAACCCTTTCCACCCTTTGAGGGAATTTTCATAACGGGGCAACCTTTTGTGAAATTAAATCCCTGATGCCACTGCATCTTTCTCAATTCATCAGTACTGAAGAGGCTATTCATATGTGTTGGCATATGAGTGTAGTGGAATAGCGGTTCATTTTCTTTATTTGGGGCTCTCATGTAAACATACCTGCCATCTGTAAGATTCACATGTCCGCCGAAGATTCCGTACAAAGCTACTTCTCTTACTGGTTCATCAGCTTCAATAACGGATCTTAGCGAATGACCCTGCATGTCATCTGGTTTTTTAATATTGAAAAAGTCTAACAAGGTTGGCCCAACATCGATTGTTTGGGCTAAACTTGATCGTCTTTCCCCTGCTTTTTTGCTTCTTGGATCCCAGATGAAAAGTGGGATATTTGCAATTTCATTATAAAATGGCATTCTACATTTTGCCCACCAGTCATGCTCTCCAAGCAAGAAACCATGATCAGTATTTACGATAAGCATGGTGTCTTCCCACAAGCTATGCTCATCCATTAAATCCATTACTAAACCAAGATAATGATCACACTTTGTCAGTAGTGATGCATATTCGTATTTTAAATGACGGACTGCTTCCTGACTTTCTTCGACTCTCTGATTTTTAGGCCAGTCAAAATGAGGGCCATCCCATTTGTGGGGATAGTGTCCTTTCCATTTGTTTAAGGTGAAGTAGGGTTCGTGTGGATCAAAAGTTTCAATTTGCAATGACCAATTATCTGCTCTCCTGTTCTTTTTGATAAATTCAATTCCTCTTGCGAAGGTCTGTGCTTGGGGAGTTGACTCCTCATTTTGCAAGTATTTTCTATTGATCCAGTCTTGTCTTTCAACACGTCCCAGATGTTCTGGAATAATAGGATCAGTAACTTCCCCCTTCCATTTATCTCCCTCTTGTCCCCTAACATTCTCCCAAGATGAATAGCGGTGATGATATGTTGCACCACCATCTTCCCAATAATGATAGTGGTCACTCACTAGATGGGTGTATATCCCAGAATTCTGAAGTATCTCAGGTGTTGAATCATCAAAAGGTTCGAATGGGCCCCAAGATCTATGCAGAAAATTATAGCGTCCAGTGTGTAGTTCTCTTCTTGCTGGCATACAAGGCATACTTCCGACATACATATTTTCAAAAGTTATGCTTTTCTTACTTAATCTCTGAAAGTTAGGGGTTTTCGTCCAATCGCATCCATAAGCTGAGAGCATGTGTTTATTCAGAGAGTCATACATGATCATTATAGATTTCATCAGAACCTTTAGTTTGTGACTCTAATGCCTAGAGTAAAGTGTATAATCCCTGATTTCTAAATTCTTTTTCGTAGACGTTTTTTTACACCCATCTTACGGTACATTTCAACTTTTTTTGTACTAGGGACTAGTTGGGAACGGATAGTTTTTTTGAGCAAATTTGGTGAAGATAGAACGAGTGTAGATGGCTTTAGACATAGAAAAATCATTTGGAGGAGAAAAGAATAAGGTCGTTGAGATTCATACTACTTCGGTAGTTTTAAAATACTGTCAGGTCTTATTGTCATTCTTAACATCTGGCTAAAATGCCCTAAAATCATTAGGTTTGTCAAACAGAGTTGCGCGCTTTTCTATCGCCGACAGTTGGATATGGAAGTAGGGCAGAGGAAAACACTGACAATGCAGCTTTTTGAAAGTTTTGTTTTTGTAACCTACAGATACCTAAAGTAGCAGCTGGGTAAGTAAAGTGACCTAACAAAGGAATCCAGTCTTTTAGGTTATTTTAGCCGGCTATTCTTTTTCGAAAATGGAGGTTTCAAATGACGCGAAATGACTTTTCCTTCTGGACATCTCACCTACGCTAAATTCATAACAAAACAACCTGCTTGTCATTATCCATTCTCCAAAACTGTCAAAGTTCGCCTCAAGATTCGAAGTTAATTTAAAAATAAATAATCAATTGTTGGGCAAGAAAGGGTCAGATTGAGAAAGAAAATCCAGCAAAATAGTTGGGTATATGGTTGGGTAAACTAGAATCTGGGTGAGAACCAGAAAAGTAGTATTCTAGGTTAAATACTGATTTTACTGAGGAAAAGTGTGGTGGCGGGGGCAGGATTTGAACCTGCGACCTTCG
>PBQM01000077.1 GCA_002725015.1 Flavobacteriaceae bacterium
GATAGGACTGTTTTTGAAAACAGTTTTTTAATCTAAAAAACGAGATTTTAAGTCTGCTGAAGGTTGCATGCATTGGTTTTGCTTTCCAAACCATTGGTAGCGGTTTTTCGCGACAAGGTCATAAAGACCGTTTCTTATAAATACAGGCAGAAGGTGGCCCAGAAGTAGGAGTCGGTGCCAACCGCCCAATAGCTTTGATAATTTTAAGACAGCGCTGCTTTTCTTATAAAGATTTTTACCGTCGTAAAATAAAATACTATCCAAAGATTCAAGCTCAGTGGTAGGTAAAAATGATTTGGCATAGGGACCTTGAAGAGAAGCAAACTTTAATGCGTTCTTTTTGTCGTGTTTGATCAGATATCGAACACTGCCTTGGCACAGATTACAAACCCCATCAAAAAATACAACCATAGATTTATTTTTTTGGTTCAACATATTCTAGGCGTTCCAAGCTCACTTTGGTTGTAAACAAGCCATAGTTGACGGTGGCTTTGCCCTTTTCAATCTTATCGATACTGCCAATAGCCCTGCCGTCGTCCATGCGTACGTCCTCACCCACAACAAAATTATGCTTTGGCTTGCTTGGAGTTTTGGCAGCTTTGGCTTTGGCTGCTTTTTTTTCTTTTCTAATTTTGACCATTTTTTGTTCCACCTCTTTTTGGATTCGATTGTCTTTAATGATTTTGGCCTTTTTTTGCTTGTTTGAGAGTTTGGTCTTTTTAGAATTTTCAATCTGAACCAATTTAAACAGTTCGGACATCAGTTCTCGTTTCCGCTTGTTATCGTAATATTTATCACCTAAATCCACTAATTTTTTCCCCAGATAAATTAAGCGTTGGTTGCTGTCGTAAAGCTGCTGAAAGCTCTGTAGTTTCTTTTGGGCTTTTTGATTGGTGGATTCTAATTTTTCCGCTTCCAACCCTTTTTTAACTTCATTTTGTTTGAGGGCTCGTTCTGTTTTTTCAAGTTTTGAACGCTCTTTCTGCAAACGGGCAATGGTTTTATCAAATCGAACTTTCCCCCGTTCAATTTTCTTTTTAGAGCGGTTGATAAGGCTGTAGGGAATCCCATTCTTTTGCGCCACCTCAAATGTAAAAGAGCTGCCAGCCTGTCCAATTATCAACTTGTAGATCGGCAAAAGTGTTTTTTCATCAAACAACATATTTGCATTTTGAATGTGTGGGAGTTCATTGGCCAAAAGCTTGAGGTTGCTGTAATGTGTGGTGATGATTCCAAAGGCCTCTCTATCGTAAAAGACTTCTAAAAATGTTTCTGCCAAAGCACCGCCTAGTTCAGGGTCACTCCCAGTTCCAAACTCATCAATTAGGAACAGCGTTTCTTTAGAACATTTTTTAAGAAAATAGTTCATTTGCTTTAAGCGATAACTATAGGTACTCAAATGGTTTTCTATCGATTGGTTATCCCCTATATCACTTAAAATACTATTAAAAAAACACATTTTTGAACGCTCATGTACTGGGACCAGCAAACCAGATTGAAACATAAGCTGTAACAAGCCCACTGTTTTTAGAGTGATGCTTTTACCACCTGCATTGGGACCAGAGATTACAATGATTCTGCTCTCCGGGTCCATGCCAAGTGTCTGTGAAAATGTTTCCTTACCTTCCTCATTGTTGGCCAAGAGCAGCAAAGGGTGAAAAGCATCTTTTAAATACAAGCTTTGTGTTTCAGTTATTTCTGGGCGAATGCCACCGATGGCATTGGCGTATTTTGCTTTAGAGTACAAAACATCAATCAACACCAAATAGAGCTGATACTGTTCTAACAAAGTTTTAAAGCCCTTTACAAACAGCGTGAGCTCTAATAAAATCCTTTTGATCTCCTCAGTTTCCTCAAATTCTAGATTGTTGAGCTCGCGTTGGTGTTGGTGGGTGGTATCTGGCTCAATATAAACAATACTTCCTGTTTTACTGGCTCCCAGAATACTGCCCTTAACTTTTCGGCGGTACATGGCTTTTACGGCCACCACCCGACGGTTCTCCATGACAGTTTCTTTAATTTCGTCTAAATAGTCAGCACTGTTGTAATGACTCAAAGCGGAATTAAAACTCGTATTTATTTTACTGCGAACGTTTTGAATGGATTTTCGGAGGCTGTATAATGTTTCGGATGCATCATTTCTAATGTCCCCATATTTATCAATTACGCTGTTAATTTGATTTGAAATCACCATGGTTTTTTCCAGTTCCTCAGAACGTTTATAGAGCAGCGGATAATAGTCATGGAATTTTTTAAAGAATTTTAAAAGGGTGTTTGTGGTAATGGAAAGCAGAGATATTTTTCGAAACTGCTCTACTTCCAAAAAATTATTTTCAATTCTTAGAAGTTTTAATGCTTCAGAAATATCCTCAAAGCCATGGTTGGGAATGCGATTCTCATTGTCAAAAGAGGACACAAACTCATGCACTAAATTTAAATTTTGAATGCACTGCTCTTTAGATCCGTAGGGGACAAGCTGTTCGATTTCTGAACGGCCAAGCGCGGTAATGGAAAAAGCCGCAACTTGCAGCACCACAGCGTCAAATTCTAAATCATCCAGCGTTTTTTGAGAAATTTTTATCATATTTATACAGACCGTTACAAATTTAAGTATTAATGTTTAAAATATAATTTAAATTTGAAGTGTTAGCATTTATTTAAGACCGATAAAACTTATAGAATGTTTCGAATTGGCAAGGACTGGGGTCCGCTTTTGAGTTCAGAATATACGCAGCCTTATTTTAAATCCCTAGAGGGCTTTATAGCGTCTGAGTACCTTAAAAACAAATGTTTTCCTCCAAAAGATCAAATATTTAACGCCTTTAACTTGTGTGCTTTTAAAGACTTAAAAGCGGTCTTGATAGGCCAGGATCCATATCATGGTATGGGACAGGCCAATGGTTTGGCTTTTTCTGTAAACTCAGGGGTCCCCATCCCCCCATCTCTCAAAAATATATTTAAAGAATTGGAAAGAGATTTAGAGCTACCAACTCCAAAAAATGGTGATTTATCAATTTGGGCTTCACAAGGTGTTCTGCTGCTTAACGCCACACTGACAGTGCGGCAATCCGATGCAGGAAGCCACCAAAAAGAAGGTTGGGAGCAATTTACGGATCATGTCATACAAACTATTTCAAAGAGCAAGTCCAATGTGGTTTTTTTGCTATGGGGCGCTTACGCCCGTAAAAAAAGAAAATTAATAGATGGGGAAAGGCATCTCATTTTGGAAAGTGGCCACCCTTCGCCCTTAAGTGCCAACCGCGGCTATTGGTTTGGCAATCGACATTTTAGCAAAACCAACGCCTATTTACAATCGATTGGAGTTGATTCAATCGATTGGAAAGTGGATAGATAAACTGTCATTATTTAGGGGGTTTTGGTATTTAAAAGCGTTGACAATTCTTTGCCGTATTTTATAAACGCTGTGGTTTCGTCAGTTCTTGCCAATTTTATTTTATCAAAAATAATTAGGGCTTCACCATTGCTTTCCAAGTGATAAATATGATTATTCTCAAAAAACCGTATAATGTCATCAGTGAAAAAGGACCGAATTTCAGATTCATTGCCCCCCATGAGTAGGAATTTATTTGAAAAATCTGGATACATTTCAAAATCAATATCTTTATAACCTGTAAATGCCATCACTCTGTCAAAGATCTTCCCTAATACATCTTCTTTTTCCATGGTGAAGACAGGGATCTTTTTGTTCAATTTTAAAACCATCACTGTCGTATTAAATGTTTCAGCAGTGAATGCCTGACCTTCGTTAAAGGTAATGTCTGCAATTTCCCAAGACACCTCCAAATCTTTATACAGCCCTGTCAGACAATTGTATTTGCGCTCAATAGGTCTAATTTCAAAGAAGTGAAATTTCTTAAGGTAAATAGTGTTCCAATCAATTTTACTGTTGTATTGATAGTCCTTTTCGGTTGCCAAGTTTCGCAAGCGTTTTTGACGTTGGGACAATTTGGCATTAGAATCTGTCAAACTGATCTTTAAAGCCCTGTTGTGTGTGGAGAATGAAACATGCGAATCAAGTCCGGTTATAAAAACTTGACCCCCTGCGGCCCTTTGTGCCTTTAAGTATTCCACCAGAAAATCCATATAGGTGATTCCCACCAAACGCGTTTCGGACAAGTCAATATTGACATCGGCACCAGATGGAATTTGAGCCACCAGTCTATCAACTTTTAAGATGCCTAAAAAATTGGCAATCCCTCTAATTTTAAGATCAAAAGTACCATCGGAACGCTTTAATAGTTTTGTCCTAGATTTATAAATCATTCTAAAAAATTCTGCTACTGGCAGTTTTGCCAATAATATATGGGTAACGAGTGCCAATAACAATCCGCCCAATAAGCCAATTAATAAGTTGGTGTATAGGGTTAAAATCATCGTTCCTACAAAGAATATAAGTTGCTCAGTGCCTTGGCTGTAGGCTTGTTTAAAGACTGCAGGCGAAGCCAATTTAAACCCTGTATAAACCAGTAAAATAGCGAAAGCACAGAGGGGGACTTGTCGCATTATTGGACTTAATACCACTATAAAAAGCAATAATAATAGGCCTTGATACATATTAGACCACTTTGTTTTGGCGCCGTTGTGGATGTTGACCGTACTGCGAATGATTACTGCAATGATGGGCAACCCTCCAATCATACCTGCTACTACTGTACTCAAGCCAATACCGGTTAAATCCTTGTTTAGATCAGTTTTGCGCTTGTAAGGGTCTATTTTGTCCACGGCTTTGGCGATGGCCAAGGATTCAATACTAGTAATGATCAACATTGAAAATACAGTGGTCCAAAACTCTAGGGTGTCTATTTTACTAAAATTGGGGTGCATTATAGAATCTTTGATGGTATCTGGAATGTCCAACAATAAATCAGGTCCTATTTCATAGGCCATCCCTAAAAAAGAAAGTGTTTGATTTTCAAAGAAATTAAAGGCATATACGAACGGGATTGAAAGAGCTATCACCCACATCGGGGCCGGTAAAAGATGAAAAAAACGAGAACTGGTTTTGGAGTGAAATAACAATAAAAGTAAGCCGCTAATCGCAATAACTAAAACAAAGGGATTGGCCTGAGGAAGCAAAACCAAGGCATCGATTAAATTTTGAACAATGCTTGGACTGTCAGAATGCGTACCCATGGCCACATGGATCTGTTTGGCAAATATAATGATTCCAATGGCTGCCAAAATCCCGTGAATCACGGAGGTATGAAAGATATCTGCCAGTCGGCCCAATTTTAAAACGCCCAGTAATATTTGAAGTGCACCTGAAACTACCACAGCCGCCAACACATAATTAAAGGCTTGACCTGAGCCATCATCCATCAGTGCAATTCCCAATAAAATAACTCCAATCACCCCTTTGGCTGGGCCATTGACCGATATATGCCCACCGCGGTAGAGTGTGGTCACTAAACCGCCAACAACCGCTGAAAAAATTCCAGACATTGCAGGTGCACCCGCTGCCAGGGCAATGCCCAAAGACAATGGCAGTGCAATCAGTGCCACACTGACGGCGGCGATTAAATCACTTTGCCAATTTTCAATTAATCCTTGAAGACCTTTTTTTGGTACTGTTTCCATTTCTCAAACGGTCGGATGGTTTGTAAGTAATATCCTAGATAGCTAAAATAGTAAATATTCGTAATTAAATGTAAAGAACAAAGGCCGCTGTTGTAAATTTCAAATAAAATTAAGTCCTCTTACTGATGGATATATGCATCGTAATTTGTGCATAAATTCAAATTATTTTCAATTTTAATATGCTTTAAATGCCGCTCAGAAATCAATTTTATGCAATTGTTTTTAGCTTTTTCAGTCTAGTCAATGAATCTGACAATATTTTTTGGCCAAGGGTCTACAAAGCTGCAACCGCTTTCCCAAAGCTCAATTTCTTTTTCGTTCAGAAAACAGGACTTCAGCGCATTGGTAAAACGGTCCACTTGGCTAACATCTCCAATGACGGTCAGGTCGCAGTAACGGTCTCCAAACCGGCCAGATTCCTTTGACAGCCTTTCTTTAAGCATCTTGATCTCCATTGTTGACAGCCCATTGTTTTTATCATCGATTATACTAGAACGCCAAGAACCAATAATTTCTAAATTAATACCCCCGCCTGCTTGGTTCCAAAGCAGTGAATGCTGGTCACGACTGGCCAGCCAGAAAAACCCTTTACTGCGGTAAATTCTATGGTCTAAATATTGATGGCAAACATCCCAAAGCCGTTGCGGATTAAACGGACGCTCGTCTTTAATAACCCTGGTAGCAAGATTGTAAGGCTTGTCCGCTTTTGATTCAGATTCCAAAAGGGGTTTTATCTCTTGGATCAATTGACCTACCCTATGGAAATCATAGGTTTTATTCTCTAATAAAGATTCAATGGCCAGTTTACCAAAGCTTACCGAATGAATAGAGGCAAAGGGATTGATGGGTTGAATTTGAGCGGCGATATGCGGAAGTTTTTCTTTTTCAATGCGATCGGCTTTTGTGAGGATGAGATGGCTACAAAACATAATTTGTTCTACCATTAAATTCACTGTGTCTCGTTTGTTTTGGGCAAGATTGTTTTGCATCTGAGGAATTAACCGCTCTGCGTGGCCATAGTCATGTGCCAGCATCAGGCAATCGACAAGTGTAAATATTTTTGTCAGCAGTAATTTATTGTGATTCTTAAAATATTCAACTAGGGGCAGGGGATGGCAGCTCCCTGAGGTTTCAATTATAATTAATTCTGGGCGGTGTTTAGAAAGTAACTTTTTAAGCGCTGTATCCAATTTCTGAATCCCTATCTTACTGCTGAGCACACAATCGGGAATGGATTCTAAAAGGCTGTTGTTCTCTTCAATGGCCTCTACATTGCCAAGCAATTCTCCATCAACATCTAATTCGCTCATATCATTGACAATTGCCGCAACAACGATATCCTTTTTTTTAGATTGGTTGAGTAAGTTTCTAAAAAGGGTTGTCTTCCCAGATCCGAGAAAGCCATTGAGAATCACTACAGGTATTTTTATTGAACTTTGCATGGGCTGAATATTAGGGACCTTTCGTTAGAAATCGTTTCAATGAATGCTTTTTTAAGCTGTTTGTAATTCTTTTTTCTTTATTGCCAATAAAATAACGATTTGAAGCAGAACGCCCAGCAAACACGGAATCCAATAGGCGGCATTAAAAGTCACTCCAATCCAAAAAGCATTTCCCAAAGCTAAAGTATAGGTACTGTAAAAGGGCATCTTTTGGAGGTTTTTTGGTGGCAGCATCCAAAACAATAACAGCCCCCCGATTGTGGAGGAAAAAATCCATCCCAGATAATTTGTAAAAGGGATACTGTAGTAAATTCCCGGTTCAGTCCAGGTCCAAAAACGCATCAATACAGCTCCTGGATCGATCATTAAATCGGAGAAAACCAAAAGGGACACCCCCCCGATAAATTGATAAATACGCCCTTTAAAAATCCAGCTGCTCAGTGCAAAGCTTCCAATAACCAATGGAACCCAACCAAAACTCACCGTCCATGGCACCAGATCAAAAAGTTTGTAACCCAACTGCGCATTGTAATTAAAAGCACCATATGGAAAGCTGGTTAATATGCTCAAAGCTTCGATTGAAGTGGCGTAGATACTCAAAACAACAATAAACAAAAGGCCCTTATAAAAGTTTGTTTGTAGCAATGCGAAATAGGCAGGAACTGCTAAGAAAAGCATTGGAATGACTGAGAAATAGGCATCTCTTGCAGTATATGCAAAATAGCCAATGAGCATCATAAGCAGCGATAATGCCACTGTGGTTGTTTGTGTTTTTTTCATTTTCTTTAGAAGACCAGTAAATTGTGTTTGAAAATCACATAAATAAAAAGTACTGCACCGGTCAACAGGTTGATAAATGGAAATTTCTTATAAAGCAGAAAGACCCTTTTATTATTTTTTGTGAAATATATATAGGTTGTTGGAATGCTGTAACACAGAAAGGCCAATAAACCCAGCCAAAGATTCGCATACAAGGCACAAAGTATGGCTGCTGTACTGTAATAAACTATGGTGAGCAATGTAGCTTTTTTAAACCCAAGCCAAACAGCAGTGGTTTTGACCTTGGCACTGCGATCTGATTTTATATCAGGCAGTGCTGAAAACAAGTGCATTCCCATGGCCCAGACCCATGCTGCTATCACTAGAGGCCAAGATAGTTTTTCCAGCGGCTGAAACATTAAAAAGGCCATAACGCCAGGCAGTATATACAATACATTTGAACAGGAATCCATTAGCAGTCTGGCTTTAAATCTTATGGGACGCAGTGAATAAAAAGCTGAGAAAAGTACCCATATTCCAAACACTATTTGAGATTCAAGTGTTGGAAAAAAACACACAAATACCAGAGAAAGTATAGCCAATACTCCCATTAGGGACCATAAAATGCTGTTTTGATTGGTTTGATAAAGATTTTCGTACTGTTGTTTTTTGGGATTGAATTTATCAGTATCCCCGTCCGCGTAATCATTCACACCATAGAGAAAGAAATTAGCAGGCCATAAAAAGAACAGCAACCCCATCCAAAAAAAAGCATTTGTAAAATCATTTAAAGAACTGGAGGCTGTAACCATACCCACTGCCCAAGGTCCAGCAAGATAGGTCCAAAACCTAGGTCTGCTGATACTGAGAATCCATTCTAAATGTTTCATCTGTTATGCGCTTTCAAATTTTGTATCTTCATGAGACAATGGCCTTCCATGGGTAATGCCATGAATTCGTTTATAAACAATTTGAGAACTGATAAGACACATGGGAACCCCTGTCCCAGGGTTGGTATTGGCCCCACTGTAATAGAGGTTTTTCACCTTAGTAGACTGTGTCTTGGGACGAAATACAGCGGTTTGTGTCAGATTTTGGGCCAGACCCAGCGCAGATCCTTTATAGGCATTGTAGAGTGATGAAAAATCACGACCCGTAAAAATACGCTCATAAACAATATTTTCTTCGAGACCCTCTGTGTCCATGGTTGCTGTTATGTGGTTAATGATTTTATCTCTGTAGTTTTTGATGGTTTTTTTGTCTAAAGTGAGATTGGTGGCGGTGGGGACTAAAACAAACAGATTTTCACAGCCTTTGGGCGCGACTGAAGGATCTGTCTTACTTGGTGCACAAATATAGTAGGATGGGCTTTGCGGAAGTTTTTGGCCCTTAAAAATTGCTTCAAAACTTTCCTTCCACTGCTCGGCAAAGAAAAGATTGTGATGCACCAGCTCCTTAAATTGTTTTTTAATGCCTAAATACAAGATAAACCCAGAAGGCGCCATGGTTCGGCTGCGCCAATATTTTTCACCAAACTGTCTGTATTTTTTATCCAGCAATTGCATTTCTGTGAACTGATAATCGGCATTAGAAACAACAATATCTGCCATAAGTTTAGCTTTGGTTGTAGACACTCCAATGGCTTTTTTGTTTTCTACCAAAATTTTATTCACTGGGGTGTTAAATAAAAATTTGACCCCATTTTTTTCTGCAATTCTAAAAAGGGACTCAAAAACTTTTGTCATTCCACCCATGGGATAAAACACACCCATCTCAAAATCAATATGATTCATAAGCGAATAGACAGCGGGGGCTTTGTAAGGAGAGGTCCCTAAAAATACCAGTGGATATTGTAATATTTTTCTAAGCAGTGGATGCTTGACAAAACTTGCGATGTGTTTGTGAAAGGAAGAAATCACAGAAAACTTAGTCCACAAAAACAGGGTGCGTCTGTCAATGAAATCCAGTACACTGTTAAAGGGTTTATAGATAAAAGTTTGTTTGGAGATATTGTATTTGGCAGCCGCTTCTTTGAGGTAAATATTAATTTTTTTCATCACTCCTGGCTCAAAAGATTCAAATATTTGAGCATCTCTTTTAAGGTCAGAGGTCATTTTTACGGGCTGTGGATGTTCTTCAAACCATATTTTGTAGGAGGGGTTTAGTCTTTTAAGATTCAGGTAATCATTGATGTTTTCTCCAATAAGCGAAAAAAAGTGTTCAAAAATATCAGGCATCAGATACCACGAGGGCCCCATATCAAATTGAAATCCATTGGCCGAAAACACAGCACCGCGACCACCAAAACTGGCGTTTTTTTCCACCACCGTGACCTCATACCCTTTTTTTGCCAGCAGGATGGCGGTAGAAAGCCCCCCAGCACCTGAACCAATGACGATTACCTTTTTTTTCACCGCCTAAAGGTAGCTTTTAATTTTGAAGTTAAATGTGAGAATTTTCTTAAAATTAAGAAAGTTTATAAACTGTAGTTCACAAATTTTTTATGGCTGATTAAAATTAAAATTACAGTTAAAAATTTTATAAATACCCTAAGCCAAAGCTGAATAATTATGCTAAAAAAAGGGCGCTGTGTCATTTTAAACTTTTTTAATTTTTTCGTTGATCTTATGTGTGAGTTGACTGTATTTGGTCTCTGATTTTGGAAGTCGTGGCAAATTAAAATTTTAAGATATTGTTGAGGTGACTGTTGCCGTTCAATAATGGATTGAATCCATTGATAGGAGCAAGAACCGCAATTTAAAAAGGCTGATGTCCTATAATTGGGTATATTTGTAAATATATGATTGCCGTAGCCCCCTCTGACAAAACAAAATTTTATACCCTACTTTTAGCTGCACTTTTAAGTTGTTTAAGTTTTTCCCAAACAGCATGTATTGGAAATTTTTCTGGAGATTTTCCTTGTGATGGCTATGATTTAATGAATCATTTTGATAAAACCACCTTGAGTTCTAAAGATGGCAGTGATATTTGGGGATGGACGGATCCTTCAGATGACAATGAATATGCCATTGTAACCTTTGAAGATAAAACCTGTTTTTTGAATATTACAGATCCAATAAATCCAATTTATTTGGGATTTTTAAACTCAAATGCTGGGGAAAATTATTGGCGAGATGTCAAAGTATATCAAAATCACGCATTTATTGTCGCTGATAATGTTGGTGCTCATGGCATGCAAGTATTTGATTTGACGCGCTTGAGAAGTGTTGAAAGTCCACCAGAAAGCTTTGCAGCAGATACGGTGCTTACAAGCGGATGGGATGGCTCAACTATAAGGAGCTGCCATAATATTGTAATTAATGAGGCCAAGGGAATGGCTTATTTAGTGGGTTGTCAAAGTGCCAATGGCGGTGGCCCTATATTTATTGACATTAGCAATCCAGGCAGCCCTTTTGCCGTAGGGCAGTATAGCGAAGATGGTTACACTCATGATGCACAGGTCGTCACCTATAGCGGTCCTGACGAAACACACATTGGAAAAGAAATTTTTATAGGCAGTAACGAAGATAAAGTGGTCATCATCGATGTGACTTTTCCTTCAAACCCAATTAAAATCGCTGAAGTATCTTACAGTAATTCTGCTTATACCCACCAAGGTTGGTTCTCTTCAGATATGAGGTATTTTTTAGTTGGTGACGAAAGAGATGAAATTAGTTTCGGGCTAAATACCAGAACGGTTATTTTTGACTTTTTAGATTTAGACAATCCGATATACCACTCCCAATATTTTGGGGAGACTGAGGCCATAGATCACAATTTATACATCAAGGGCGACTTGGTTTATGAGGCAAATTACAGTTCTGGCTTAAGAATTTTAGATATTTCTGATATCAACGATATTACCGAGGTGGGTTATTTTGACACATATCCTCAAAACAACAATACAAGCTTTAGGGGGGCATGGAGTGTTTATCCCTATTTTGACAGTGGTAATATAATTATCAGCGATATCAATAGGGGTTTTTTTATTGTCAGAGAATCTGGAACCCTTAGCGCTGGGGACTTAATGTTTAATAAAAAAGAGGCAGTTGTCTATCCCAACCCTGCAAATGAAAAAGTGGTTGTTTCTTTAAAAAACTACAGGATTAAACATTTGCAGTTGTACAATATTTTATCCCAAAAAATTGAAAGTTTTGAAGTTGACAGCCTTGGAGCGCTGAGTCTTGATGTGAGTGGATATGACGAAGGGATTTATATTTTAAAAATTAACAAAGAGTTTACTTATAAAATCGCCATCAAAAGATAAATTATTCAGGCCTATGCCAATTGCCAATGCCTTTTCCAATTAAATTTTAAACTCTAAACAATTGATGACTCTGAACAGTTGATTAATTTAATTTATGAATAATAGATGTTTATATAAGCTATAATTTTAAATATATCTAATATAGGTCTGTTTGCGTTTGGTTGAAAACCAGGAAAAAGACCTTAAACTAAGCTTGGATGTAAGTTTATATAATATTCCTCAAAATCCAAAACGCAAAGACCGTTGATAGGATTATATAAATTGCTTTTTGCCCAAAAATTATTTTTCTCCATTTTAAAAATCTTTCGTCTGATTTTTTTAGGACGTCAAAAACAAAGCCTGTCAATATGTAGGGCACTGATAGAACCAGCATAAGGTTTTCTCTAGCGGCATTTATGATTTCAAAGTTTAAAAGGCGATGAACGGCTCTTTGGGACCCGCATCCAGGACACTTTATCCCAGTAAAAAACTTTAAGGGACATTTAGGGAAATAAATATATTCTGACGGATTATAGAATTTATAAAGTATTATTAAAAATGATACTAAAGTCAGCGCAATAGACCATTTTAATATTTTAGTAGGCTCCAAGGGCAGCAGCACCAAAAACAGCAAAAAAGTAAAGCACTCCTACAACAATACCAAACCAAAAACCATAAGTAGTCCATTTTTTCGCATCGGCAGAGGCTCTGTTCGCCCCATCAATATCACCTGCATAAAAGCGGGATTCTATTTTAGATGCGTTTACTATCCCTGCTATCCCAAAAGGGAGACAACAAAATATTGTAACTAAAATTGATTCAACAAGCCATGTTTTTGGGGGTCTTTGAGTGTTGTTATTATCCATGTAATTTTTTAAAGTTAGTTGATTGATTTAAACCAATAAATATTTGATGGTTTTCTTATAATTTATCAAATATAATTAATTAAAATAATTTATAACAATCTATGATAGTCAATGTACAGACAAAAAATATTATTGAAAAAAAATCAATCAAAGACTAGTTTACAAGTGATTCTATCAATGCCACTAATTCTGCCTCGGTTCCGTAATCAACATTTATGTTAAATGAGTCATCACCAGCAACTGTGATTGGTAAAGATCCAAAGCTTAAGTAGTTATCATCATCAATAATAATTCCTATCAATGTTCCATTAAGCCCAGTCGGAATCGATTCAGCATAGGTTTCCAGTGCAGGTGTATCGTTAACAGTAGTCAACATAACAATTGACGGAAAATCATCAATAATTAACCAAATTTCTACATTGCTTGTGTAATCAGTAACACCATTAACAGTGGCTTCAAATTGAGTGCCATTTTCACCAGCCATATCGTATAATACATCACAATTTGAAAACCCAATATCAATGCCCCAAGCCTGAAATATTCCATCAAAAACTTCAAATTCACCTTGATTTTGTAAATCCCAATCAACGACTTCTTGTCCATTATTATCTAAATTATTGGTGTTTCCATTAAATAACATCATTTGATTTTGATGCGCAATTGATGGACTTGTTTGAATATCTAAAGAACATTGGCATCCCCAGTTGGTGAATTCTAATTCTTCACCCGTCGCTGTATTTTCTACTCTAACCTCAAAACTACCACCGCTTACTAAAAGGTTACCATTAGAGGTTGTTGGGGCTTTTGCTAGAATCATTTCATCCAAAGTATTAAATTCATACAATGAAATATCAACATCATCAGAAACCGTGTTTCCACTACTGTCTATTATGGAGTTCCCCGTACACGTAATTGTAGTACCGCCAGGACCAGTCATGGAAAAACTAATGGAAGGATCAAATGTTTTAACATATGGATTGGGTTTTAAGGAATTTCTTAAATCTTGAAAACTCGTAAAAGTACTGGCGTTAGGTTGGGATTGATTTGTCCCAACGCTTTCATTGTTACAACTGTAAATTACAAAAGAGAATAGGATTGCTGTTGAATAAATAAGTTTTGTTTTCATTTTATTGATATTAACTAAGTTTTCTAATTTAGAAAAAAATTAGCATAAAACTCATATATCTAAAATCTTATTTGCAGCGATATCGCAGAGTGGGGGAGTGTAAATCTAATTTTTTTTGGGTGGATTTAGTAGAATTTAATCTCATATTTTAGATCTAAACTTCTATATTTATAAATTGAAAAATTTCTTAAAATTAGGAAATTAAATTTTTGTTATGGTAAAATACTATCTCATCATTTTCTTATCGCTCAACACCCTATTTTTAAAGGCGCAAACTGTTGATGCCAACTATGTGCGTCAACAATACAGCAAAAAGTCATACAATATCCCCATGCGCGATGGAATCAAGCTGTATACTTTGGTTTATACCCCAAAGGATACCTCCAAGACTTACCCCATTTTATTAAACCGCAGCTGTTACAACGCTTCGAGTCACGACAATTTCAAAACCAATGGACAACCCTCAGATTTCTTAGTCAAAGACCAATATATTTTGGTTTACCAAGACGTCCGCGGGCGTTATATGTCGGAGGGTAAATTCACCACGCTCACCCCCAATATCCCCGGAAATAATTTAAAGGATACCGATGCCATAGACGAAAGTTCTGATACTTTTGATACGGTTGACTGGCTCATTAATAATTTGCCAAACAACAACAAAAAGCTAGGAATTTTTGGCATTTCATACCCTGGCTTTTACACTGCTGCTGCCTTGCCAAATGCGCACCCCGCTTTGAAAGCGGCCTCACCACAAGCACCCATATCAGATTTCTTTTTTGACGACTTTATTCACAACGGGGCTTATTTATTGAGCTATACCGCTGCTTTTCCCGTATTTGGTTATCAAAAATCTGGGCTTACCAAAAAGCCATGGTATATCAAAAAACTCAACCGTTTTTGGAGTCGACCTGCGAAAGACGCCTATAAGTTTTATTTAGATTTGGGCCCCTTAAAAAATATTACCAAAAAGTACCACTATGATAATTTCTTTTGGAATGAGATGATCAATCATCCCAATTATGATTCCTTTTGGCAAAAGCGCAATATACTACCGCACTTAAAAAATATCAACACGGCTGTGATGACTGTCGGTGGATGGTATGATGCCGAAGATTTATATGGCCCACTAAATATTTACAAGACCATTGAAGAAAACAATCCCAAAGCTCAAAATACCATTGTTATGGGACCCTGGGCACATGGCGACTGGGCCCGTGAAAAAGGCAAACACGTACACAACCATATTTACTATGGCGATAGCATTTCAACTTTCTATCAAAAGCGCGTAGAGCGGCAGTTTTTTGCTCACCATCTCAAAGACAAAGACATTAAGCCCTTGCCTGAAGCTTATATGTATGACACTGGGGCAAAACAATGGGAAACCTTTGACGTCTGGCCACCCAAAAATACAACCAAAGTCAAATTATATTTTCATAAAAAGGGAACCTTGGTCATCAATAAACCAACAGCAGAAAATCAGGTTTTTGAATACATCAGCGACCCCGCCAACCCGGTTCCTTATAGATCCGAAACGGAAGGTCTTACCTTCACACCACGAAAGTATATGACCGACGACCAGAGACATGCCTCAAAGCGCAAAGATGTACTTACTTTTTCCTCTGAAGTTTTAAACAATCCTTTGACTATAGCAGGCGAGATTAAAGCTTATTTAAAAGTAGCCATGACCGGCACAGACGCTGATTTTGTAGTTAAAATCATTGATCAATATCCTGAAGATCATGTCAACTACGCACACAATAGTGAAAACATTCAGATGGGGGGGTATCAGCAATTGGTGCGTGCGGAGGTAATACGCGGTCGTTTTAGGGAGAGTTTTGAATTCCCAAAACCTTTTAAACCCAATCAAAAAACAGCTATAAATTTAAAATTACAAGATATTTTACACACTTTTAAAAAAGGGCATCGCATTGTTATTCAATTGCAAAGTAGTTGGTTCCCCTATATTGATCGCAATCCTCAAAATTACGTTTCCAATATTTTTGAAGCCGAGGCTAGCGATTTCACAAAATCTACAATCAGTATTTATGGAGACTCAATGATTGAGCTTGGTGGGCAAGTTCAATAGCGCCGCATTTTCAAGGGAGCTTAAAATTTTAGGGGATTGATAAATAAGAAAAAGTGGAGCCAAGAGGCCTAAAGTCGAACTGTTTTGGTGAGGATTTGGGATTATTTAAAAACTATGTTCTTTAATTCAAACAAAATGAGCTATACATATTGTTACAAAACATTTTTTTTAAAATTATCAGCAATCAAAATCAAAACCCTACATGCCAGAAAATATTTTTTCTTTATTAGATTTTCTATAAATAATATTTGCAAGCATCAGTTTCGTTTTGAAATTCTCTTTTGAGTATATTAGTTTTATTAATTAAATACTATTTTACAATTAATTTTTTTGTAGTTGAAAATGTATCTGATTCTATTTTCAATAAATAAAGGCCAGATTTAAGACCAGAAATATTTAAAATATGCTTTTCAATTATTGTCTTTAAAACCTCTTCTCCCAATATATTAAAAATAGTAACCAAAATGGGTCTGTTTAGATTTGTACTAAAGTTTAAATGATCTGTTGATATAGGGTTAGGAAATATTTTAATCAATTTATTTTCCTCAACCGAATCAAGAGAAAGAAAATTTGGTAAAAAAAATTGTAAAGCATCATTTGCCATTAGCTGTGGATTATGACCTACATTAGGAAGCTCATGCTTTTCCCAATTATATGTTAATCCCATGTTTAAGGCTGTAGCTTGACTTGTATCAAAATAATATCGTGCACGATCTAATCTGTGCACACCTTGTTGTGCATCTACAACAGCATTATGTCTTAATCCAGCAGAGTTAGGGTCATTATCATTTTGACCTATATGGACAATTAACTTTCTTAAAAATGCTGTTGTTAAATTTCCCGTTGGCAATTCTCCATTATCAATGCCATAAGGAAAACTTACTCCTGTCTCTGGTACTGTGTACCAGCCTGCATTAGAACATACAGCAAAATCTAAATTACTGTTTGGCAAATAGGTAACGAAACGGTGTAAAAATTGCGCACCACCAGAGTGTCCCCAAGCGCTGTATGTATCTTGAGTATTTGAAGCTGCTACTTTGACGTAATCAAATAGTGGGTCTAAAGTAGAGAAAGTCCATTCGCTTTCATTGTTAAAAGTTTCTGGACTTGGATTATCTCCATCATCAAAAATATTTGACATTAAGTAATTATCCCCTAACCCTGGATAGTTTGCTGTTGAATACTCTGGTGCAATTACAATAAAATCATTTGCATTAGCCATATCTATCCAAAAATCTCTATGAGTATCCCCATTTCTATCTGCCCCATGAAAAACCATAAGTATCGGCATTGTTGTAATATCTCCGTCTGGAATGTGATAAAACACTTCAAATGGTGGTCTGTTTAATGGTGCTTGAGGGTCAAAAATAAATGAACTTGTAGTATTTGGATTAAGTATAAGTGGCGAAGCAACACCAGTAGTCGAACCAGGTGAAAATAATAAATTAGCATTTGCTGTAGTATGCAGTACAAAGTTTCCACTGATATCTGGACTTCTTGTCACCGATTGATTAGCACCAAAATCAAGACCTGTATCAGAACTGTTAAAAGTTAGAATAACCACGCCAGATGAATCTGTTATTGTTATTGTATCTCCTGCATTTGATAAATTTAGATTACCTGTTGTTGATGCTTCAACAATATCTCCCGGGATGCCTGTTGGTATTCCACCACCAAATAACACATACATGCCATTTGCAGGAATTATTGTATTTGCTGTCACAGTGTGACGAGGTGTATCAGTGGCTGGAAGAAGGTTATAATTGGTTGTATCATAAATCTTGTAGCCACTAATATCCAATGCTACTGAGGAATTATTTATAAACTCTATAAATTCATCTTCTGATGCACTTCTTGAACCATCCCCATTGGCATCTCCGGCAATACCACTTGGTGGATCAAATAAAACTTCGTTAATAATTAACTGAGCAGAAAGAGTATAGCTAATTAATGAGAATAGTAAAAATAGTGAGAAAACTTTATTCATAGTTTCAAATTCAAAAATGGAAATATTATTTATTTAGAATACGACTTGAATTAAAAATTCACCAACAGTTTGGTTATTGCCATTAGCCACGTCAATAGTGGTTAAAGCTGCTTGCATTTTTAAATTATTATTATCAAAATATTTGGTGAGCCCTAAAGTAAAGCTGCTGTAATCAGTTAATAAAGAACTTAAATTAGTTTCAAATTCGGGGGTGGCATTTTCATATCTTACATCAAAACCAAAACCCCTTTTAGTCACGTAACCTACTTGCATATTATAACAATCGCCTAAAACTAAAAATTCACTAATCTGCTGTGGTGCTAATAATTGAGTAACAGCCTCATCTGTAAATACTAAATCTAAACCCTCTGCACTAGCATTTGCATATTCTGCTAAAAAAGAGAAGCCTTTATATTTCAATAAAAGATCTATGTAAGCTTGCAAATAATCTGGTAAATTATCGGTACCATTGGCATTATATAAAAAGAAATCTCCGTGCCCTTCACCTACGGCATTACTGGCACCTGTATTTTTACTTACAGCTCCTCCAATTACAAATTTCAAACGGTTTTCATGTGTTAAATCTGCACTAAATAAATTGTTGCCTTCTGTAAAATATCCTAGAGGATAGACATCTAAACGTCCACCTATTTTTATACCACCTAAATCAGAATCTCTAGAATCACTACCAAAGGAGTTACGCCCATCTCCAGAGGTTATAGCAGCCATTGGAGCAATACCAAAGTTGTTGCCTACCATAAATTTTGTTTCTATAAAGATACCAAACTCACGTCCTGTATCACTAAGTTTTTGACTTAATAAACTACGGTCTGTAAATTGTAATCTGTCTTCGCGATAGATCATCTCACGGTTATTTAAAAAGGTTTGCTTTTGCCCAAATGTTATGGTGACATCTTCGTTGGGGTGGTAAGCTAGCCAGGCATCTAACAATGGCTGCGATTGACTATAATCTGTTTGCACTAAAAAGCTCACTTTTTCTTTTACGGCCTTTCCGCTTAATATTAAGAATGCGTTTCTTGAATTTAATGTATTTTCTGCATCTCCACCCGAAACTTTACTGTAGCTGTATGTTGGTGTTACAAAACCACCAAAATTGAACTGATAATTTTCTTCGTTAAAAGAAAAATTCAGTCCACTACCAAGGTCAAAGCTTGCTGCATTTTTTTCTTCTCTTTCTTGCGCATTTAACAGTACAGATATACAGAGAAATACAATTAGTGATGCTACTTTTTTCATATCTAAATAAATTTGCTTCATTATTTTACTATTCTATAAATGGGTAAATATGCTTCTACTTCGGTTTCGAGTACTCCAAAAGATACAAAGCTATTTGGTGCTTCTGGTTCTAAAACTTCGAGAATGATATTTGCTCTTCGTTGATTGGTATTTATTTTATAAGTGCCTTTTGAGAACTGAATTTTTTTTGTTTCGATAGTTGTTTTTACAGTTTGAAGATTCATTTTTTCGTATTTCTTTGAATCTCTTTCGTATTCTGAAACCCTATATGTTTCCACTTCAATTTCTTGGTCTTCAGGAAGTGTTTCAATGATCACACCTAATGTTTTTAACTTTTCTATAATCTCTGTTTGATTTGCATCAGCTAAGTAAGCTACCGGTCTATCTCTCACTAAATCAACGTGCGACCTTAATCCATCTCTTATCATTACATTTAATTCTATAATTTCACGAGTATCTAAATCAATAGTTTCTATGGTGTCTCTTTCAATTGTTTTTTTACTTGTAACAACTACATCATTTTGTTGTTCTGTAGCTTTTTTAATTTCTTTTTTTATTAACGCACTATTAGCACTTGCCGTTTCTAAATAAGATATGGCTAGTAAAAATGTGGTATTTATTCGCCTTTTAAAAGACGTTCTACCAATGCCAACACCTCTGATTTCAAATAAGGTTGAAATTGTGTTGGTTAATGCATAGTTAGTTGCGCTTGATCGTGCATTTGTTGACCCTTGATTGAAGTGAATTTCACCCCCAAATTTTCCAGTAGAAATGTAGTCATGGTGTTTTAGCCCGTTCTTATCTAGTGCTTGTCTAGCATTTTCAACGAACAGAGTATCAGTAATGATTCTTAAGTTTTCGGGTACGTTTAAATTTCCTGTATATAAAAACATCGCATCATAAAGAGAAGTAATCCCAAAATTGCTAAATTGAGCAAAATCCTTACGATAAGGTCTGTATTCATGAAAATCCAAACCAACTTCTGGATTAAAATTTGTGAAGGCTTGTTTTAGCGATACACTTTCTTGTGCCATTAATTTGGTTTGATCTCTGTTGAGATCTAATCCATTAGCTGCATAACGATCTTGTTTTAAATAACCATCAATATTCGCCATGGGTACCATCGCAATTTCTACAGTGTTTAAAAGTGCAGTATATTTTGGATCGTTTAAAAGTTCGTGCAATAAGTAAAGCATACCTTCTGTGCTTGCAGGCTCATTACCGTGTAAACCACCTTGCATCCAAACTTTAATTTTTTTATCGGAATTTGCGGCGGTTAAATGCACCAACGGAATTTTTTTCCCTTTTTGACTTTCACCAATAAAGCTTAGTTTTATGAGCTCTGGATGTTGTTCTACCAAAGCATTAATATACACCATCAATTCTACGTAATCTGTAAAATTTTTTTTCTTTTGAAGTGCAGGTGTTACATTTTCTAAAGCTTCGTACTCTGGAAAAAATGACTTTGTGATTTTTTTTGATTGCGGATTTAACTGCGCAAAAGCTACAGCTACATAAAATAAGGCCAATATGATAATTAACTTATATTTCATCTTTAAAATGCAAATGTTAGCATGATTTTAGCTAAATGTTCGTTACCTGGAATAGCTTCACCATCATTATTATTAATCCCTAAACTACCATCAATGTAGGTCCAATCAGCTTGGATTTTAGCTCCGTAATTTCGAGATAAATATTTGCTAATGCCAATGGTATAGTAATTTGGTCTGTTATAGAATGTGGCATTATTTAAAAATGAATTGTCATCTGCATTTAAGTACGTGTAACGAGCATCGAGTGATACACCATTTTTAAATAAATAACCAGCTTGTATATTGTAGGCTTCCCCTAACATCATTCTCCCTTTTACATAATTTTCTACATCTTGTATTCCATTTACTGTAAACGTTGTTGATGTAGAGCCATCATTTCTAACACGTTGTGTAATATCTCCTGGAACACTACCTATAGTTTTAACATATTCCCCTAAAGCAGAAAATCCTTGATATTTAAAAAGAAAATCAACTCCATATTTTGTATAGTTTGGTAACGATTCTTGATCATTTGTATCTAAATATATAATAGTACCACTGTCGCGACCACGCCTACTACTCATACCATTATTATGGCTAAAATTTGCGCCAATGACTAATTTTGGTGAGCGTTCTCTTACTATATCAGCTTGCCTAAATTGTCCGAAATTTGTAAACAGTCCGAACGGTAAATAATCTATTCTTCCCCCAATTTTTAATCCTCCATGATCCTTTTCTAGAACATTACCACCATCTCCATTTGTTAAAACAAAATAAGGTTTTAAATAAGATCCTTTGCCAGTTCTAAAACGTCCTTCTAAAAATAATCCGAACTCTCGTATACTTGCAAATGCAGAAGTTACTCGACTTCGTTCAACTAACTGAAGTGTGTTGGAAAGCATAAATAACTCACGGTTATCTGTAAATGTTGACCTTTGACCAAATGTTGCTTTAATTCGATTGGTTATATCATAAGATACAAAAGCGTCTAAAAGGAAATTATTGGTAGATGCATCTCCAGCTTCAGAAGTTCCACTTAAGTCAAATGCGAATCTGTATTTAAATCGATCATTCTTTAATTTACCATCAAAACGTAACCTAATTCGACGCATTCTAAAACGATTTTGAGTACTGTTTTCATTTACATCTGTATACGTTTTTGTTTCCACATAAGGCTGCAAATAACCTGTTATTCTCATTGTATAACCATCATTAGTACTAAAATTTAGTCCTTCACCAAATTTATAGGCATCTAATTTTACCTCTTGTCCTTTAGCAGATATGCTCAGAAAAACAAACACACAAAGACTCGTTATTTTAAATCCTTTCATAGTTCTATAATTAATACTATTATTCAAAATTTCCTTTTACAGCAATGTTTCCATTTTTCATCATTTGTTGACCTTTTGCAAATACATCTGTGAGCTTTAAATCCTGAGTAAAGCAGCACAAATCTGCATCGAAGCCAACTTCTATTTTTCCTTTGTGTTTCAGTCCTAGATTTCGGGCTGGATTTTTAGTAATTAATTTGAACGCATCTGAAATTGAAACACCACCTTCTTGAATCAATAATACTACTTCTTCTAAATTTTTATCAATTGGTGCTCTTTTAATTCCAATAACATTGCCAGCAGCATCAAATTTGGTTAAACCAGCGTTTCCATCTGTACTAAAAGTCATATTATCTATACTCACACCATTCTTAAGCGCATATAAAACTGATTTATATGGGTCTGTATATTTAGATGCTCCTGTTGTGATATCGATAATGCCACCAAGTTTAGCAAATTTTAAAGCTTGGTCAAAAAGTTCTTTTGTACGTCCAACGTGTGTTGGTGATATATGTTCAATGGGGAATTGATAATCGTTTACCAATTCAAAAAGTACATCCATTTTGGTGTCTAAGTTTCCTAAATGTACATGAAGAATCCCTTTTTTATTTCCTATAAAACCACCAACTCTAACATCGCGTAATTTTCTAACTAATTCTAATGCTGTTGGGTAAGATGATCGTATATCGCTTATGGCTATTTTACAACCCAAAACTTTATCAATAAATATCATATCGGTTTGAATTGAATCTGTGATAGTTACAGAATCTAATCCGTAATACCCACAAAACATATATGCTGAAAGACCTTCAGCATCTATAGACTTTGCTTTTGCATAAAGCGATTTTATGTTTCTTACAGTGCCATCAGTACCTAACAAACCGACTACAGTTGTAGTTCCGCATTTAATGAGTTCGCTTAAATTAATTTCAGGCGTCATTGATGAAAATCCTTCTTTTCCGCCTGCTCCCGTAATATGAATATGCTGATCTATTAAACCTGGTGTAACTATTTTTCCTTCAGCATTAAAAACTTCAGCTACACTTTTATAAACATCTAAATTATCCGCAATGGCAACAATTTTATTTCCAGCAATTAAAAGGTCTTTTTTACCTAAATATTCTGGTATATATAGTTCTGTATTTTGTATTAATTTAATCATGTAGTTATATAAAATGATAGGTTAACATTACTACCAATGCCACCAACAATGGGATTATATTGCGCTTTACAATAGCTATTGTTGAAACTTTGGCAATTTCTGCAGTTGCGATAATAACTCCAGCTATTGGCGAGACCGTTCGTCCCATTGAAGCTGAGAGCTGCATTGGTAATATGATAGATGTGCTTTCTACACCTAATTTGCTAGCAATTTTTGGAACTAATGGGCCAAATGCAAAGAATGAGGCATTACCACTTCCCATAAGCATTGAAGCTAGAAAAATCATGACCGTCATTACAACACCAATACCAATTGTTCCTAGACCAAGATTTTGAGCGAGGTCTAATAAACCATCAATAAAACCAAGGCTAATTAAGCCTTTTGCGAAAATATCAGCCGTTATAATTAAGGTTACAACGGTTTTAAAAATGTTTCCCATTCCGTTCCAAAATGTTTTAAGTGAATCGAAAACTGTTTTTATATTTTTGGTTTTAAACAGCTCGCATATCAATGCAACAAACAAACTGATGAACATTGCTGTTGTGGTATCTAATGAAATTGGAACACTAAAAAAGTTGAATATTTTTGAAAAAACGATTAATAAAATAATTGGCAGTACAGGAACTAGCGCATAAATTATTGGTGCTTTTAATTCAATTTCTTTGGTTTCTATATCTTTTTCAAAACCATTTTTTTTGTCATAATAACGATTTACAAAATAATAGGTAATCATCATTACAATGCTTAATGGCCAAATCAGAGGGATTTGGTAATTTAAGAAAAATAAGATTGTATCAATACCCGCAATATTTGTTGCACTTGCAGTAATAGCTGATGCTGGACCAATACCAAAAGCTGTGGTTGCTGTAATTACTGAAACTGCCGATAACCTGCTAACACCTAAATTCACCAAAATTGGAAACATGGATGCCATTAACAATAATCCTAGCCCAGCTGCAGATGGTATGGCTGTAAATAACAATTGCCCTATTGGAATAACTACAGAGGCTGCTATGTATGGTCTTTTTTTAAAGAATTTTAAAGGTTTCATTGCTACATAAACCAAGGCATTTGATGCGCCTATTTTATCTATATAAGCTACAAAACCACCAATTGCCATAATCATTAAGCCAACACCTGCATTGGTTTTGCTAAAAGATTCTTTTATGTATCTAAACAAATTAAAACCAGAATAGCCTGTTGGGTCTTTAAGTATTGGTAGATTATAATTTAAAACTTGAGCAATAATGAGCATTAACATTCCTGAAACCAATAATACCGCATGCGGATTATACTTTTTTAGTAAAAGTCTTCCGGTAACTACTATAACCAATAGTGATATTATGGCTCCTAAATAGCTCATTTAGTTTTGTGTTTTGTTTTTATAATGAAGTTCCGTCTAATTTTGTACCTGGTGAAAACAAAGCACCATTGGCTTCGTCCACACCAGCATGCTGTACAAATTCTCCTGTGAGGTCTGGGTTTCTTGTGTATGACTCATTAGGATTATTAGATAGTGGCTCTACATCAAAAGTAAGCACCACATTTTCTGAAGCATCTGCAAGGGTAATAAAGTCTCCTGCGTTGCTCATGTTAATTTGTCCCTCAGAAGCCGTTTGTACTAATGCACCTCCAAAACTTCCTGTTGGTGTTCCACCTCCAAAAAGCACTAAAACAGCATTTGGTTGCAATATTGTTCCTGGGGGGAATGTGTGTCTTAAACTAGAGGCATCTGAAATTGTAAAACCACTTAAATCTAGTTCTGGACCCGAATTAAAGAATTCTATAAATTCATCTCCATTTGCATCTCTAACACCATCACCATTTGCATCTCCCGAAGCATCTCCAGCAGGATCATAATGAACCTCATTAATTAAGAAACCTAACCAAGGGCACCCATTGTTTTCAACTTCTCCTGCTTCGCTTGGGCAGTCATCATTGGCATCTAGCACTCCATCTCCATCAGAATCAGAATCGTCATCTAACAACTCTATTGTGAGTGTAGTACTTGAAAGAAGAAGAACATTTTGCACATCTCCTAAACTAATAATGAGTGTTTCAACACCTTCTAGGTTTTCGTCTTGAAGTCCCGTAAACGTTATGCTTCCAGAATCATTTCCAGCCGCAATTACAATTTGTTCTGCAATGACTGAATAATCTTGAGAAAGTATGGCCGTGCCAGAAAAAGTTAATGGTATTGAAATTTGTTTAGATGCAACCGAATTGAGGACCGCATAAACTGTTAGACTTCCATCAGCCTCACTTAGTGTAGTGCCATTTGAATTAAGTTCCAAACTGGGTAAGATGTCATCTGTTGAACAAGAGATTATGATTCCAGTTAGTCCGATTCCCAAGAAAGTATTTTTTAAAAAAGATAAAGTCATATTATATTTTATTTATGTCTAAATATATAAAATTAAAATAGTTTACATTAAATTATAACATAACTAGTCTGACATGTTAGTTAATAGTCAGTGATGTAAAAAAAAGGTGGTTGTTTAAAACAACCACCCTCTTTTAAGTACTAATGTTCTATTTAATTATAAGCTTTGTCGTTGAGGTTTGATTTGCGACAGAAACTCGTAATAAATAAACTCCTGAACCTATTGCGCGAACATCCAAAGTTTCAGAATTAATTTGCTTGGATAAAACACATCTTCCCATAATATCAAAAAGCTTTACATTGATTTCTCCTAAAATTTGCGACTTAATTGCTACAAAACCACCATCAACAGGATTAGGATAAACAGATATCTCATTATGAATTAAATCAGAAGTTGATAAACCACTGCAGAAAGGATAAGGACAATCTGATGCTGAGGATGTTGACGAACCATCAGTGCAATTCACAGCACCATAAGTCCATTCACCTTCAATTTTATAAGCCCACGAATCCATATACTCCCAAGTTTGACCAGTACCATCAACACTAATGTCTCCATAAGTCTCAACGACAGAACCATTTTTAAATAGTTCAATGGCATCATCACCATTTTGACTGATGGCACTATTACCTAACAAAACATAATTAAAATCACCATAACAACTTTCAAAATATGCTTGCATAGCAGCTTCAGACCTTACAACTAAAATATGATCTCCACTAAGAACAGACATTACAGGAAACGAATATTCCTCTCCGTCAGTACCACCGCCATTATTTGCAACACCAATTCCATAAACACTTAAATCAGCAATATCATCAATTGCGATCACATGAATGGCTTTTCCATCACTACTTGAAAGAGATAAATCTAGTATTCCTTGAAGTTCTAAATCAACTGAACCTGTTGGCTGACAAACTGGGCTTGTGACTTCTCTTGTCAAAGCACATAATCCACCAGTGGCTGTATCATCCATAGTAATGGTAATGTCAGTTCCCTCAGCAATACCACTCACCGTGATAGATCCATTAGCAGTTGTTGAGGGATCATCTCCACCAACAGTTCCTGAGGTGGCCGTAACTACAAAGTCTGAAGTTCCAGCCCCTGAATAGTTTAAGGTAACAGTGTAAGTATCTACTCCAGTTGTGCTAGCATCACAAACTGCATCTTGAGAGCCTAGAGAAGCTTCACAAACAGGACTACAAACATCATTTGCAAGACCAGGAGTCCCTGAATCTCCATCTCCATAAATAGAGGTTGATAAACACCAATTGGAGCCAACATTATTATCATCATTCAATAATGTTGGCTCCAAAGATATACTAAAACCTGGCCCACCATCAGGGAATCCATTAGCAGATCCGTATTCAACTCTATCTATCTCGTTTAAACTTGGATCTAAAATTATTATCTCATCACCACCATTTCCTAAGGTAAATACACCATCCCCGTAACTGTGATCTAAATTTAAGCCACCATTTTGACTCGGATCAGCAGGTCCTCTTCCCATTACAAAAAAAACTCCTGAAGGTACAATAACAGAGGTTGAAAAAGTATGAGAATCACTACCATCATCTTTTAAAGTCCATCCGTTTAAATCAATATCCGCACCAGTAGAATTATATATTTCTAACCACTCCCCAACAGTATCACTCACAGCGTCGGAATCATTCATAAATTCTGTGACAACTATATCGCCAGGATTAAAATTTTGTGAAGCTGCATTGACTGTAACAGTTCCATACATATTTTGATCATGTGGATCGCAAACATAACTTGTTTGGCCAACAAC
>PBQM01000078.1 GCA_002725015.1 Flavobacteriaceae bacterium
GGGAGGGTTAGGGTAAAGACTAAAAATAGAATTCTGAAATTCAATGGTCTATCTTAAGTTATAATTGGTATGAAAGTACTAGAAAAATGGCTTTTACCAACTCATTAATATTATTAAAAACCATCTCAAATTTACATGATATTTTCTAATAATAGTAAAGAATAAACACTACAATTAGTATACAGTACACAATATCAACAATCTCTAATGGTGCTTAGGAATCAACCGGATTGAACAAAAGTTTCGCTGTCAATCTATAATCTTTTAAGCCAGTGTTTGGCTGCAACCTCTTTATTAATAATTTTTGACAAATCGTTGATTTTAACTCGTGTCTGTTCCATCGAGTCTCTTTGGCGCAGTGTTACAGTCTTATCTTCAATTGACTTATGGTCCACAGTGATACAAAAGGGAGTTCCTATGGCATCTTGGCGGCGGTACCGTCTGCCTACCGCATCTTTTTCGTCATAAATAACACTAAAATCCCATCGCAGTTCTTTAAAAATATTTTTTGCTAGTTCAGGCAGCCCGTCTTTTTTAACCAAAGGCAATACGGCCGCTTTATAGGGCGCCAATACCGCGGGGAGTTTTAGCAGGGTTCGGCTTGAATTATTTTCAAGAGTTTCTTCTTTTAAACTGTTTGAAAAAACAGCCAGGAACATGCGGTCTAATCCGATAGAAGTTTCCAGGACATAAGGGACATAATTTTTGTTTTCTTCAGGATCAAAAAATTGCAATTTCTTTCCAGCGTATTTTTCGTGTTGACTTAAATCAAAGTCTGTTCTTGAATGTATGCCTTCCAGCTCTTTAAAGCCAAAAGGGAATTTGAATTCTATATCCGCAGCAGCGTCGGCATAATGTGCTAGTTTTTCGTGGTCGTGAAAACGGTAGTTATCTGCGCCCATTCCCAAGGACAAATGCCATTTAAGCCTGGCTTCTTTCCAATGCTCATACCATTTTTTCTGGGTTCCAGGTTTTATAAAAAATTGCATTTCCATCTGTTCAAATTCCCGCATTCTGAAAATAAATTGACGGGCTACAATCTCATTTCTAAAAGCCTTGCCGGTCTGGGCAATTCCAAAAGGAATTTTCATTCGCCCTGTTTTTTGAACATTTAAAAAATTAACAAAAATACCTTGAGCAGTTTCAGGGCGTAAGTACAAATCCATGGCACTTTCCGCTGAGGCCCCAAGTTTGGTTCCAAACATCAAATTGAATTGCTTGACGTCGGTCCAGTTGCGACTCCCACTGATTGGGTCTGCGATTTCAAGCTCCTCAATCAAGGCTTTGACATCGGCCAAATCTTCATTTTCTAAAGACTTACCCAGCCGCTTTAAAATCGAATTAATTTTTTTATAATAGCCTAAGACTCGAGCGTTGGTAGCCATAAATTCAGCTTTGTCAAAAGCATCTCCGAAGCGTTTTTTCGCTTTTTTAACTTCTTTTTCAATTTTCTGCTCAATCTTGGCACAATAATCTTCAACTAAGACATCGGCCCTGTAACGTTTTTTAGAATCTTTATTGTCAATCAAAGGATCGTTGAAGGCATCAATATGCCCCGAAGCTTTCCAAGTGGTGGGGTGCATAAAAATAGCGGCATCTAAACCCACAATATTGGAGTTCATCTGAACCATGGCTTTCCACCAATAATCGCGAATATTTTTTTTGAGTTCTGCCCCGTTTTGCCCATAGTCATAGACCGCGCTCAAGCCATCATAAATTTCACTGCTTTGAAATACAAAGCCATATTCCTTTGCATGGGAAATAACTTTCTTAAAAAGATCTTGCGGGTTGTTCATTCTACAAAAATAGAAAACCCCACTAAATTAAATGTCAAGAAGTTAAGAAATATAAATATTTTTTAAATTTAGGACTCCAAATCTTTAAAAAATGCTGCTTCAAATCATCAATTTATTTTTTCCTTATTTATGTCCTGGGTGTGATGCTGTTTTAACGGATAATGAATTGATAATTTGTACAGACTGTCGCCATCATTTACCCTTGACAAATTATCATTTTAAAACCCAAAATCGAATCCATAAACTTTTTGAAAATCGTTTTACTTTAAAAGATGCAACCGCTCTGTTTTATTTTCAAAAAAACAGCAGAGTTCAACAGCTTCTACACGATTTAAAATACAAAAACCAACAAAAAATAGGATTTTTATTAGGCAATTGGTTGGGGCATGAACTTAAACAGTGTAATCATTTTAATGATATTGATGTGGTTGTAGCGGTTCCCATTCATAAAAGGCGCTTGAAAAGTAGGGGTTACAATCAAGTGACGACTTTTAGTATTCAATTGGCTAAAATTTTGGAAGCCCAATGTATAGCGCATGTTTTAGTTAAAAAAGTCCACAGCAATACCCAGGTTTTTCAATCCAAAAAAAAACGTTGGGAGTCTGTTAAAGACAATTTTGAGTTGAAAAACTCTCTAGCTATTTATAAAAAGAATGTTCTTTTGGTCGACGATCTAATTACGACGGGCTCTACTATCGAAGCTTGTTCTAAAATATTGTGTCAAGGCCATCCCAGTTCCATAAGTGTGGTCGCAATAGCGATTGCCGATACAGCATTTCATTAAAATCAAAATATATTGTTTCTTTGTAAAGATCGACAATCTGTGATGCGAAATTCAATTATTAATACTGTATTTATACTGGCTTCAACCCTGCTAATATTTCAATGTGCCAATAGAGGAACTGCTAGCGGTGGCCCCAAGGACAATACACCTCCTGTGGTTCTCAATGAAATACCAACAAATTTTTCAACCAACTTTAGTGGAAATGAAATTAAAATTTATTTCGATGAATATATAAAGCTTAAAAATCTTCAGAAACAGTTAATTGTATCGCCCCCCATGGATCCTCCCGCAGAAATAACGCCCGTTGGATCTGCGAGTAAATACATCAGTATAAAAATTTATGACACTTTGCAAGCCAATACGACTTACGCCTTTAACTTTGGCAATAGTATTGAGGACAATAATGAGGGCAATCCTTATCCATTTTATAGATATGTATTTTCAACGGGCTCATCCATTGACTCTTTGTCTATTTCCGGCTTGGTTTCGGATGCTTTTGATTTTGAAACTCCCAACAGTGTTTCTGTAATGTTACACGAGATAGATTCTACTTTTACGGATTCTATTATATTTAAACAAAAGCCAAAATACATTGGCGTTACAGACAGTCTGTCGAAATTTTCAATTGAAAATTTAAAGGCTGGAAAATATCTTTTGACAGCATTAAAAGAGGAAAGTGTGAATTACACCTATCAACCCAAAAAAGACAAGTTTGCCTACCGCAGTAAGTTTATCTCAGTCCCCTCAGACACATCCTATCTTTTAAAACTTTTTGAGCAAGCAGATGATTTTAAATTTGTCCGTGCGCGACAGCTGGCCCAAGGGCGTATTGGCTTTGGCTATGAAGGTGATTTTTCACTGATGAAAATAAAAGGGCTTTCTGCCTTATTAGACTCTGTAGATTTCACTATTTCTAAAGCCCCTGAAAAAGACACTTTGAACTATTGGATACGTCCTAGAAAGTTAGAAGTTGATTCCTTGATGTTTGAGGTATCTTACTCCACCCAAAAGGACACTGTTAAGGTGCGAATCAAACCCCTTGAAATAGATTCGTTGAGTTTTGAGGCGGTTTCAACCAATCTTAAGCTCAATAGCCTCTTTAAATTGCGTGCAAATATTCCGCTCAATGGAATCGATGCTTCAAAAACCATTGTCATGGACAAAGATTCATTATTTCTCGAAAGTTCTCTGAGTCTTGATTCACTTAAAAATACAGACGCTAATTTAAAGTTTAGCACAACTGAGGGGAATCGCTATAAAATCACCTTTTTACCAGGGGCATTTACAGATTTTTACGGTGATCAAAATGACACCTTAAGTTTAAGTGCAAATACAAAATTAATTGATTCCTACGGAAATTTAAGGCTTTTGGTGCGCAACGCTGTTTACCCTATTATTATTCAAATAGTTTCTGCCAATGGGGAGCTAGAGGCGGAGCAGATTTTAGACGGCCCTGGGCCAATTGACTTTATACACTTGAATCCAGGCAGCTATTTTTTAAGAGCTGTTTTTGACACCAATAAAAACGGCCGCTATGATGCCGGTAATTTTCTAAAAAAGAGACAGCCAGAACGGGTGAGTTATGGCAAGGAAATGTTGGAGGTTCGAGCGGGCTGGGATAATATTGAAGTCTTTGTACTAGAGGATTAACCTTTGAGGTTGGCTTTGATCAATTCTCGGTTCATTCGGGCAATATTTTCTAGTGAAATACCTTTGGGACATTCCACCTCGCAAGCGCCTGTATTGGTACAATTACCAAAGCCTTCTAAGTCCATTTGGGCGACCATGTTTTGAACGCGATCAGCTGCTTCTACCTGTCCTTGAGGTAACAGGGCATATTGGGAAACCTTTGCTCCCACAAACAACATGGCCGATGAATTTTTACATGTAGCGACACAGGCCCCACAGCCTATACAAGTGGCAGCATCCATAGCATCGTCAGCTGCATGTTTTGAAATGGGAATCGCGTTTCCATCTTGAGTGTTTCCAGAAGTGTTGATAGAAATAAAGCCACCAGCGTGTTGAATGCGGTCAAACGCCGAACGGTCAACCACCAAGTCTTTGATCACTGGAAATGCTTTGGCTCTAAAGGGTTCAATAAAAATGGTATCCCCATCTTTAAATTTTCTCATATGTAATTGACAGGTGGTAACGCGGCGGTCGGGTCCATGTGCCTCTCCATTGATATACAAAGAACAAGAACCGCAAATCCCCTCGCGACAGTCATGGTCGAATGCCACTGGCTCTTCTCCAGCACTAATAAGTTTGCTGTTTAAAACATCCAACATTTCAAGAAAAGACATATCAGGAGAAATACCACTGATGGGGTATTCCACAATTTCTCCTTTTTGCTTAGCGCTTTTTTGTCGCCAGATTTTTAATGTTAAATTCATAACAATGCTTATTTATAGGACCGTTCTTTAACTTCAATATTGTCGTATTTCAAGGACTCTTTATGTAATACAGCGTCTTTTGGCGCCCCTTTGTATTCCCATGCCGAAACAAATTGATATTCTTTGCGGCGTTTTGCCTCTCCCTCTTTTGTTTGGTGTTCTTCTCTAAAATGTCCTCCAGCAGACTCCTCTCTGACTAAAGCATCTTTTGCAAACAACTCACCGAGTTCTAAAAAGTCTGCTACTCGCCCTGCTTTTGCCAATTCTTCATTAAACTCGTCAGCACTGCCAGGAACAATTACCTCTTTATAGAATTCTTCTCTCAAAGCCGATATTTCTTCAATGGCCTCTTTTAGCTCTTTTTTGTTTCGTGCCATCCCGCATTTGTTCCACATGATTTTCCCTAATTTCTTGTGAAAATAATCTACAGGTTTGCTCCCTTTGTTGCTGATAAAGGCTTTGATTTTTTGGCGGACAGAATTTTCAGCTTCCTCAAACTCGACAGTATTGGTTGAAATTGGGCCAGTACGGATGTCATCTGCGAGGTAATCGCCAATAGTATAGGGCAATACGAAGTAGCCGTCAGCAAGTCCTTGCATCAGTGCGGAGGCGCCCAAGCGATTCGCACCGTGATCCGAAAAGTTCGCTTCCCCAATAGCGTAAAGACCAGGAATTGAGGTTTGTAAATTATAATCAACCCAGACACCACCCATGGTATAGTGCACCGCTGGGTAAATCATCATTGGAGTTTCATAGGGGTTTTGGTCTACAATCTTTTCATACATCTGAAATAAATTTCCGTATTTTCCTTTCACAACTTTTTTCCCAAGTGACTGAACCAGGCTCTCATCATTTTCGTCAAGTCCTTTAACATAAGCCTGCTCTTTTCCATAGCGTACAATTGCAGCGGCAAAATCAAGGTAAACAGCTTCGCCTGTGGCGTTTACGCCAAAACCTGCATCACAGCGTTCTTTGGCAGCCCTGGAAGCCACATCTCGAGGGACTAAGTTCCCAAAAGCAGGGTAACGCCTTTCCAAGAAATAGTCGCGATCTTCCTCCGCAATGGCGGTTGGTTTGAGTGTTTTACTTTGTATTGCCTTGGCATCTTCTAATTTTTTTGGCACCCATATGCGGCCATCATTTCTGAGGGACTCAGACATAAGGGTCAGTTTGGATTGGTGATCACCTGAAACGGGGATACAAGTTGGATGAATTTGGGTATAACAGGGATTTGCAAAGAAAGCCCCTCGTTTATGTGCTTTCCAGGCAGCCGTTGCGTTGCTACCCATGGCATTGGTCGATAGATAAAACACATTTCCATAGCCTCCAGAGCCTAAGACGACGGCGTGGGCGGAGTGGCGCTCTATCTCTCCAGTGATTAAATTTCTGGTTATAATTCCTCGGGCTTTTCCATCAACCACAACCACGTCAAGCATTTCATGACGGTTGTACATCTTTATTTTTCCACGCCCAATTTGGCGGTTCATGGCCGAGTATGCACCCAACAATAATTGTTGTCCTGTTTGGCCTTTGGCATAAAAGGTTCTTGAAACTAAAACACCTCCAAATGAGCGGTTGTCCAGCAGACCGCCGTAATCTCTTGCAAAGGGCACGCCTTGGGCCACACACTGGTCTATGATATTGGTTGAAACTTCTGCCAGCCTATACACATTGGCCTCGCGAGAGCGATAATCCCCACCTTTAACTGTATCGTAAAAAAGGCGGTAGGTAGAATCACCATCTCCTTGGTAGTTTTTAGCGGCATTGATACCGCCTTGAGCAGCAATGGAATGTGCCCGCCTTGGTGAATCTTGAAAACAAAAAGCCTTCACATTGTATCCGAGTTCTGCCAAGGTTGCGGCTGCAGATCCACCTGCAAGCCCCGTTCCAACTACAATCACATCAATCAGCCTTTTGTTGGCGGGATTGACTAGATTAATCTTGTTTTTGTGATTGGTCCACTTATCCGCTAATGGGCCTTCTGGTATTTTTGAGTTTAGAGTCATTGTTCTGAATTTTAATGGACGTTATTAAAAAAATGAAATAAAGCAATCACGATAAATCCCAATGGAACTAAAGTAGCATAGGCCTTTCCAAAACTTTTTAGACTCTTGGTGTATTTATTATTGGCTCCAACCGATTGAAATGCAGAATTAAACCCGTGCAAAAGGTGCAGGGATAAAAACACAAAACCAATACAATAGAGAACCACACGCCATAACGGAATAAATTTTTCTTGTAATTCCTCGTAGTAGCGGTAATCGCTTCCGTCTGCTAAAAGTCCCGAACTGTCTCCCACAATATACTTGGTATTCATCTCAGGAATCCAGAAATCTATAAAATGAATCACTAAGAAAATCAGAATAAAGCCACCACTGTAAATCATATTTCGGCTCATCCAAGTTGAATTTGCATTTCCTTTATTCACAGCATAGGTCACGGTTCTAGAGACCCTGTTTTTATACTCCAAAATAAATCCCATTGCGAAGTGAAATACCACACCAAAAATGAGTACCGGCTGTAATACAAATTGCACCAAGGGATTGTTGCCCATAAAATGTGAAATCTCATTAAAAAGCTCTGGATTGAAAACAGATAAAATGTTAATGGCAAAGTGTTGAAGAATAAAAACCATTAAAAAAAACGCCGACAAAGCCATGGCAATTTTTCTTCCGATTGAAGACTTCAAAAATGAACTCATAGGGGAAATGTTGTTTTAACTAAGCAAAGGTACTTCACAACGCGCTTTTAGGCAATAGGTTTCAGTATAAATTTTTATTATTTAGAATATTTATAAATAGAATTTGTATTCTGGGTTGTTTTTACTGCAATCTTTTCTAGATGTAATTGAAAATATTTACATTTGGAGAAATATAAATGATGAAATATCAATCAATAAATTCTGAATTATTTGTAAAAAACAGGGCCAAGTTTATCGCTCAAATGCAGCCCAATGCATTGGCCGTTTTTAATTCTAATGATATTTTTAGTACAGGGGCTGATAGTACTTTACCCTTTCACCAACACCGAAATATCTTTTACTTAAGTGGTGTTGACCAGGAGGAGAGTATTTTGGTATTATTTCCAGATGCGAAGAACACAAAGCATAAAGAAATCTTATTTGTCAAGGAAACCAATGAACACATTGCCATTTGGGAAGGTGCAAAACTCAGTAAAAAACAAGCAACAGAAGTTTCAGATGTTCAAACGGTATATTGGTTAAAAGATTTTGATGTGCTGTTTGAAGCGATGATGAAAGAGGCCCAAACAGTCTACTTTAACAACAACAACCACTACCGGCAAGTGGTCGAAATGGAAACACGTGAGGACCGTTTTATAAAAAAACTTAAAAATGATTACCCCAATCACCACATTGAAAACAACTTTCCCATAATGCAAGCGCTGCGCGGAGTTAAAGAAGCTGAAGAAATTCAGTTGATACAGCAAGCCTGTAATATCACTGAAAAGGGTTTTAAGCGTGTGTTGGGATTCGTAAAGCCTGGAGTAATGGAATATGAAATCGAGGCAGAGTATGCTTATGAGTTTTTAAAAAATCGATCCAAAGGCTTTGCATACACACCCATTATCGGTTCTGGATACAATGCCTGTGTGTTGCATTATATAGAAAATAATAAGGTCTGTAAAGATGGAGACATGCTATTGATGGACGTGGGGGCGGAATATGCCAATTATTCTAGTGATATGACCAGAACAGTCCCTGTAAATGGCCGTTTTACAGCTCGTCAGAAAGCCGTTTATCAAGCCGTTTTAAACGTCAAGAATGAAGCGACAAAGATGCTTGTCTCTGGCACCCTATGGGAAGCATACCACAAAGAAGTAGGAAAACTTATGACTTCAGAATTGGTGGGATTGGGCTTACTTGACAGCGCTGATATTCAAAATCAGGATCCAAAAAAACCAGCTTATAAGAAATATTTTATGCACGGGACTTCTCATCATATGGGATTGGATACCCATGACTTTGGGGTTTTAAAGGAGCCGATGGTCGCCAATATGGTTTTTACCGTTGAACCTGGTATTTACATTCCAGAAGAAAAAATGGGTATTCGCCTGGAAGATGATGTTGTAATTCAATCTTCGGGGGCACCACTGAACCTTATGAAAAATATACCCATTGAAGTTGAAGCCATTGAAACTTATATGAATGCTTGAATGGTTATTTAGATTTTTTTTGGGGCATCAAATCCATTTCAAAATCTACAACGGAAAAACTCAGTGTTTGACTGACCGAAGAAACTGTTGAGACCAAAAGGCTTTTGTCAATTTTATTGGCATCAAATTCAACCGTTGCCATTTCTTTCTTAAAGTTAACCCTGGCTTTGTACATCCCATCTAATTTGGATAATTCATTTTCAATGGCTCTAGCGCAGCCTATTTCGCAGCTCATCCCTTTGATGGTAAAACGCGCGCTTGTCGCATTGTTCGTCTCTGTTTTTGAGCTTTTGTTATTAGATTGAGAGGCCGCAGTTTCAACCAAAATAATTTTGGGAGTAGGTTTTTCCTTACAACCTAGATTCAAAGTTAGCAAAAATGCCAGTTGGAGTGTGATTTTAATAGTTTTCATGGTTATAAATTTAGGACACCATCAAATTTAATATTTTTTTGGCACACATTGGGATAATTTACCCCAATTTTGCCCATTCATCTTTATGTCATGTCCAACACGGTAAAAAAATGGGTTCTTCTGTTGCTACTCTCCTTTATTTGGGGAAGCTCTTTTATTTTAATCAAAAAAGGACTGTTAGGATTTAGTCCGTTGCAGTTGGGAAGTTTTCGACTTGTCATATCGGCTCATATTATTTTTGCATTTGGATTTAAAAGCCTAAAAGGTCTAAATAAAAACCAATGGAAGTGGTTGGCACTTTCTGGTTTTCTGGGCAGTTTTTTCCCTTCTTTTTTATTTGCATACGCAGAAACAGAAGTAGACAGTACCATCACCTCCATTTTAAATTCTTTGGTCCCTTTAAACACGGTAGTATTGGGTTTTGTATTATTTAAAATAAAATCAAATCGATTTCAGGTTTCAGGAGTGGTCATTGGATTTATAGGTGCTGTTCTTTTGATATTAGAAGGTGCAGCTTTGAATCCAAATCAAAATTACCGCTACACCGGACTTATTATATTGGCCAGCTTGATGTATGCGGCAAATGTCAATATCATCAAGCGATATTTAAACGAAGTTCGCCCCCTATCCATTGCCACGGCAAATTTTGTAGTTGTTTTTATTCCTTCAATTGCAGTCCTTATTTTTTCTGGAGGAATGAGCCGTACTACCCTGTACAGCACAGCCTTTTTACCAGCGCTGGGCTGTGTTTTTCTTTTGTCACTTTTTGGCACTGCACTGGCCAAAATACTTTTTAACAATTTAATTCAAATTTCCAATCCTGTTTTTGCTTCTTCGGTTACTTATTTGATGCCTTTGGTGGCTCTTTTCTGGGGAGCACTTGACGCTGAAATTTTTAATGCTCTTCAAGGGCTATCCGCATTAATTATTTTGAGCGGCATTTATTTAGCCAATAAAAAAATTAAAAAAAAGACCGCTGTTTAGCGGCCTTTTTGTTGATTAAATTTTTTAATTTTTATTTGAAATCTGTTTCGGAGACCTCAGAATTAATAATGACCTCTGTCGCAGTGAATCCTATAATTTGTGGGCCTGCTGTGATTTTTCTACCAAAAGGGATCATAACTCCGTTGACGGCTCTGTAGTCTGAGTGTTCTGTGATTGATGTTATGCTTTGTCCTTGAGCTTCTTCAGTCCCTTCCTCTCTTAATAAAAGCCCAGAAGTTGCATCGTAATAGCGAAAAGATTCGCTGCTTCCTTTGACTTTAATTTTATATACGTCGGTACCCTCCAAGTCACTCAAACTAATGAGCTGAATGTCATCGGCAGTATAATGAGCTTCGGGGAACAGTCCTTTTTGACTGGCTTGTTCTGCAATATCGTCCTCACTCATCGGTTGTTTCATTCCTCCTTGTTCTGCATATCCTGTGGTTCCATCAAACTTTTGCTTCATGACCGTTCCCATACCGGCAATACTCATTTCCATGGAAGTCTTATTAGGAGCCATAGATTTTAAAACGGCTGTTGGTTTAAACGGCATTCCCTCTATGCTAACCTCTGCATTGAACATCAGCGTTTTAACGCTTTCAACGGCAGATGCCCCTCCAATGGCCTCAATATAAGACGCCATTATGGACGTGGCTGTTACGCCTTCAGGTATTGGTTTAGAAAATTCCGGTTTTTCTATCGGGTTGGCATATTTATCAAAATATTTTATGGGGATTCCTGTTTTTTCAAGATTTTCTATCACTTCACTGCCTTTTCCAACAATTATAATTCTAGAATTTTCATCCTTAAAGTATTTATTGGCCACTTTCATTACATCTTCTTGGGTGACAGCATTGATGTTTTCTAAATACGTCTCATAAAAATCTTCAGGCAAGTTGTTTAGCTTGATATTTAATGCATAACTCGCAATCGTTTGTGGCCGTTCGGTTCTTCTAATAAAACTGCCAACATATTTTGCTTTGGCATTTTTTAATAATGTAGAGTCAACTTTTTCTGATTTAATTCTTGAAAATTCACTCAAAATCTCCACTACGGCGCTGTCTGTGACCATATTTCTTACTTTAGCTGAAGCCGAAAAACTTGAAACACCGTAACGACTCGAACCTATGTTTGAGTAAGATCCGTATGTGTATCCCTTGTCTTCACGCAGGTTTTTAAACAAGTATCCCTCACCGCCGCCGCCAAGAATATCGTTGGCTATCAAGGCTGCAAAGTAATCCTCATCAGTCATTTTAAGCTCCACATTATTTGTTACATATATATTGGACTGAGTGGCGGTAGGCAGGTCTATAAAATCTATTTCAGTATTTGTAACATTGGGAATCATTTGTGGTTTTGGGTTTGCAGCAAGTATGCCTTTTTCCCATTTACCAAACGTCTTTTTGAGTGAAGATTTAACATCTTTAAACTTGACATCTCCAATAACCACTATATTTACGTTGTTTGGAAGGAAATATTTTTCGTGGTATTCTAGGACATCTTCAAATGAAATTTTATTCAAGTTTTCTTCTGTAATAAACTCACCATAAACATGATTTTTTCCAAATGCTAAAGCGTCTTGAACCCTTCCGGAAATAGCATCAAGGCTTTTTTCTTCAACCTTTAAACTCTCTATCAATTTGGCTTTTTCTTTGTCAAATTCTTCCTCTACCAGTAGTGGGTTTATTACCGCATCGGAAAATAAGGCTAAAACTCTGTCGTTGTTTTTGGTCAGGGTAAAGGCTGAGGCGAATCCAAAACCAACTGAAATATTAGCCCCCAAAAAATCAACTTCTTCGTTAAAATCAACTTTTGAAATATTGGTTGTACCATTGCCTAACATGGAACCCAAAAGTGATAAAACACCTATTTTTTCCCCTTCAAAAATGGGGTTTCTGTCAAATCTCAAAGAATAATTAACTCTTGGTAATTTGCTGTTTTCAACCACCAAAACCTTGATACCGTTTTTTAATGTAAATTCTTTTGGCTTGTCTAATTTAATCTGAGGGGTCGGCCCTCCTTTGGGCATCACAGATCTATCGATTTGAGCCGCTGAGTTGAAAGCAAACGCAATTGACAATGTTAATAATAAATATTTTCTCATTTTTCTCATTTTTTAATTTGTTGATTCCTCTCCAGGTAAATAATCAATTTCTACGCGTTGGTTGGGATTTAAATATTTCTTGGCTACTGCTTGAATTTCTTCTCTAGTGATAGATCTGTAAATACCTAATAGTTCATTGATAAGATTGACATTGTCATACAATAAATAGTAGGTTGCCAATGATGATGCAATCCCATCGACACTAGCATTGGACATTACAAAACTAGATTCAAATTGATTTAACAGTTTTTGATAATCTCTTTCAGAAATGAGCTCAGTTTGCATCTTTACAATTTCTTCATCAATTTCAGAAATTAAAGTGTCAAGTTCAACATCTCCTAACGGTAGAGAAATTAAAGCAAAGACACTGTAGTCAACTTGGCCTAAATTTATTGCAGCTGCTTGAAGCGCCAATTTTTTATCATCGACTAATTTCTTGTACAATACTGAACTTTTACCTCCACTGAGATAGGTCGATATCATATCCAAAACAAAAGCATCTCTATCTTTAAACCCAGGTGTTCTATAGGCTGCTATGGCCATTGGTATTTGAACATTCTTGTCATATTCAGTGACCTTGATGCTTTCAGTAATGGGTGCTTCTTTGGGGAAATCTCTGACGACTTCTGGTTTGGATTTAATTTCAGAAAAATATTTTCCAATTAATGCCTTAGTTTGATCAATATCAATATCCCCAGCAACGACTAATACGGCATTACTTGGACCATAATATTTGTCAAAATAGGCCATGAATTCATCAAGTGTAGCGGCGTCAAGATCTTCCATTTTTCCTATATTTTCATCCTTGTAAGGGTGAACTTTAAATATGTTTTCTGAAACAACCTTTAACAATTTCCCATAGGGTCTGTCGTAACTTTGTCTTTTTTCTTCTTTGACCACTTCGTTTTGAGTGTCTACACCTATTTTATCTATTACGGGATGCAGCATTCGCTCAGATTCAAGCCACAGCCCAAGTTCCAATTTATTGGATGGGAATACTTCGTAATAATAGGTTCGATCATTTGAGGTATTGGCGTTAAAAGTTCCTCCGTTTGCAGGTATGATTTTCATAAATTCACCCCTTCCAATGTTTTCAGAGCCCTCAAACAGCAGGTGCTCGAAAAAGTGTGCAAATCCAGTTCGGTCTTTTTCTCGGTCTTTTCCCCCTACATCATACATTACAGATGTAGAAACAACTGGTGCTGAATTGTCTTGATGAAGTATGACATGCAAACCATTGTCTAAATCATATTCGATGTATTCTACTTGCTGTGCGCTAAAATTTGCATATCCGAGCAGCAATGCAGTGAATACTAATAATTTTTTTCTCATATTGTTATATATTAATTGTTTAAGTAGGACGTTGTGTTAAATAATTTGTTACATCGCGATTCCAAATATATGAAATTCAAATATTTTTAAAGGAGTGGTCATCATTTAAACAATCCCTAAAATAATTTGTTAATTGATTTTTTAAAATTATATTTGCACCCGCCTTCTAAGAATACAGAAAAGGCATTTTAAATTAACAAATAAAAAAACGTAACGCTATGTACGCAATAGTAGAGATAGCAGGGCAACAATTTAAAGTTGAAAAAGACCAAAAAGTCTTTGTCCACCGTTTGCAAACCGAAGAAGGAAAAAAAGTCGCTTTTGACAAC
>PBQM01000079.1 GCA_002725015.1 Flavobacteriaceae bacterium
ATTTTCAGTCCGTTGCTCTACCAACTGAGCTAAGGTACCCCGCATAATGCAGCAGCAAATATAATGCAATTTTAGTATTCCCAAAGTAAATTTTTAAAAAAATGGTTTTGTAAATTAGCAGCCTAAAACATCTTATGAATTTAATTATCGACATCGGAAATTCCAGCGTTAAGCTCGCTGTTTTTGAGGAAAATTCCATGCTTGATTTTAACCGAACTCACATTGGTGATTTAGAGGGGTCTGTCAAAAAAATATTGACGTATTATCCAAAAGTCAAACAAATTATATTGGCCTCTGTCACCGCATTTGATCGCCAAGGCTTTTGCAGTATTTTTAATGCCTACAATCCTATTTTTGTTGATTCTGACTTCGACCTTCCTTTTGCTAACCTTTACAATTCGACTTCCAAACTTGGGGTGGACCGATTGGCTTTGGTTTCAGCAGCTGTTTTTAAATATCCCGAGCAAAACGTTTTGGTCATTGATGCTGGCAGTTGCATCACTTATGATTTCGTGGACACAAAAGCCGATTATCACGGCGGTGCCATATCACCAGGCCTAAAAATGCGCTACAAAGCGCTACACCATCAAACAGATCGCTTGCCTTTACTTGCCCCTAATTTGCCCAATCAAATAATTGGGAATTCAACAGAAGAATCAATTCACTCTGGAGTTGTGTGCGGTGTTGTTCATGAAATTGAAGGCATTATATCTTCTTATCGCTCCAATTTTCCCAATTTAACAGTGATTTTAACAGGAGGAGATGCTAATTTCTTGTGTAAGCAATTTAAAATTAGCATATTTGTTCTCTCAAATTTTCTTCTAGAAGGGCTTAACTTTTTATTGGAAATGAACTCAAACAAATGACTAAAAAGTTATTGATCTTTGCCTTTGTTGCAGTTTCAACCATTTCGATTGCTCAGCAAGGGACCAATTCACCCTACTCATTTTATGGTCTGGGAAGCCTGAAATTCAAGGGAACTGTGGAAAACCAATCCATGGGGGGACTCAGTGTCTATTCTGATAGCATCCATATAAATCTCAGGAATCCAGCGTCTTACGCCGGTACTAATCTTGCTTTTTACAACAATGAATCGCGGCCCGTTAAATTTTCAATTGGCACAAGTTTTTCCTCTACCACTCTTGAGACAACCACTGCTTCTGACGAATATGGCAGTTCTTCGATCAGTTATCTAGCAGTTGCACTGCCCATCAAAAAATTCGGCATTGGATTTGGGGTTTTACCTTACACATCCGTTGGCTATAAATTGCAGTCCTTAAATGATGAGGATTTGCTTCAATATCGCTACAGAGGGGAGGGGGGACTAAACAGAACTTTTTTTGGTCTTGGATATCAATTGTCTAAAAATTTAAAAATTGGTTTGGATGTACAATATAATTTTGGCAGCATATTAAATACGAGTATTGCATTCGGTTATACAGATCAAGGCCTGCCCTTACAATACCAAAGCCGTGAAGAAAAGCGTTCAGAGTTGGGAGGTTTTTCCTATAATTTTGGTATTGCCTATAAAAAAAATATTGGCAAGTCGCTTGAAATGATGTTTGCTGCCACTTACAGTCCTGAAGCGAATCTAGACTCAGAAAATCAGAGCGAATTTGCAACCATAACAATTGACTCCAACGAAACGGAGTTCGTCCAATCTTCTACAGATGTAGATCTGGCAGCGCAAAATCTTTTAAACACAAGTCTTGTAATGCCTTCCAAAACCAATGTGGGGATTGGTATAGGAAAACCTAGAAAATGGTTTGTAGGACTGGACTATAATTTTCTGGAAGCCTCAAATTTCACAAATCGCTTTGTTGAGATTGACAATGCGAGTTTTGAAAATGCCTCCTCTTTATCTGTTGGAGGGTTTTTTATACCAAAATATGATTCTTTCAGTAAATACTGGAAACGCATTGTCTATAGACTAGGGCTTCGTTTGGAACAAACAGGATTGGTTGTCAATAATGAATCGATTGAAGAATTTGGCATATCTTTTGGAGTGGGTGTTCCAGTCGGTCGCTTATTTTCCAATGCAAATATAGGATTTGAGTGGGGACAAAGAGGAACTTCCGCTGCCAATCTGGTGAATGAAAGCTTTTACAGTATAAATATCAGTCTTTCACTCAATGACCGGTGGTTTGAAAAGCGAAAGTTTAATTAAGAGTTTTGAAAAATTAAATTAAAAATGAAAATTAGAATTACATTTATTATCGCATTTCTGTCTGTGAGCTTGACAAATATTTTTGGCCAGAATCAAGAAGATATACAAACTCTTTCTATATGCAGTGAGTATGTCAAATCTAAAAATTACGACGCGGCTTATGCGCCATTTATGGAGTTGAGACAAAGAAACCCAAGATTTAACAAGGCTATTTTTGTTTATGGAGAACGCATTTTAAAAGATAAAATAAAAAACAGCAATGGGGAGCAGAAAGTTAGTTTTATCAAGGACATGCTAAAACTTTGGGAGGAGCGTGCTCAATATTTTCCTTCCTTGACTCCGATGGGTGCATATAAAGCCAAAGCCGGTCAATTGCAATACGACTATAGAAAAGATCTTGAACTGAGCAAAAGCCAACTGTATACCACTTTTAGCGAGGCTTATAAAGCTGATGCCAAAACATTTACAAATCCCAAGAGTTTGTACACCTATTTTTCATTGGTAGTCGATATGTATGATGCAGGGAATCTGCTGGCACAGCAGCTTTTTAATACTTATGAAATTATCACAGAAAAGGTAGAAAGTGAAGTCAAAAATTTTACCAATAAAAGGAATTCATTTTTAGATGAGGATGGCCAACCCAAAGAACTTTCCAGGATTGACAATTCGAGGTTAAAATCTTACAATAGTTATTTAAAAGCCTATGCTCAGATCTCTTCTAGTATTGACACAAAACTTGGAAGTCGGGCCAATTGTGAAAACTTGATTCCACTCTATCAAAGAGATTTCGAGACTTTTAAAAATGATGGTCTTTGGTTGCAGCGCGCCATGAATCGAATGTATGCAAAGGGGTGTAATGACGATCCTTTGTTTGTGACGATTGTGGAACAAAAAAATAATTTGGAGCCCAATGCAGACACCTCTTTTTATTTAGGATTGTTAAAAGAAAAGGCAGGTCAAACAAATGAAGCTCTTAAGTTTTATAATCAAGCGGTGGATCTTGAGACAGATAATTTTGCCAAGGCAAAAATTTTATTTAAAATCGCTACCAATTTCAAGTCCAAATCCCGTTACTCTCAAGCGCGTTCTTACTATCAAAAAGCACTGCAATACAACGCCAGTATGGGAAGAGCCTATTTGGCCATAGCGGCAATGTACGCAAAAAGTGCCAACAGTTGTGGAACTGATAATTTTTCTAAAAGAGCGGTCTATTGGTTGGCAGCCAAAGAAGCGGCCAAAGCCAGTAGAGTGGATTCTAATATGAAAAAAAATGCTGCTAAATCCATCGCAAACTTCAAAGCCAAGGCCCCTCAAAAAAGTGAAATTTTCTCATCCGGAAGAGCAGGAGAAACCATCAATGTTGGCTGTTGGATTCAACGCAGTGTGACTGTACCCAACCTCTAATGAAACGAAAGTTCAATATTATATTAAAAGTCAGTCTTTTCTTTGGGTTGATATTCGTTTTTGGTTCTTGTTCTAAAAGACTTGAGAAAATTCAAAATTCAACTCCATCAAATTTTACACCGATGTCGGTGGCTCAAAACATCAATACCAAATACACGGATTCAGGACGACTGACCACCGTTCTGCTCAGTCCCAAAATGGTTAATTTTTCAAATCAAGAATTTCCCTATTACGAGTTTCCTGATGGAATCAATCTGACGCTTTACGACCGCAGTAATAAATCTAGCACAGTTGAATCAAAGCATGCGATTGTTTACAATGAGACCGACCTCATTGATTTAAGAGGCGATGTTGTCTTGATCACGTCTAACAATGACACCCTTTTTACAGACCAGTTGTATTACGACCAAAAGAAAAAGTGGTTGTTTACGGACTTTCCGGTAAAATTTAGAACCAAAGACTACCTTACCAATGGCAATGGTTTTGATGCCAATCAAGATTTTACAAATGCTCAAGTTTTGGAAGTTACAGGGCGTATTTACATTGAAGAATAATATGTACCTTTACTTAAAGTTCAATCCCGTAACGCATGAAATTTTTAAATTACTTTAAATATTTTTACCTTTTTTTTGCTGTTTTATTTGCTTATGACGCCATTGGAAAGTGGGACGCTAATAGAAAAGGTGCCTATGTCTCCTTGTTTTTTGTAGCCTTTGCAATTTTTATTTTCTTTTTTAGAAAAAAATTTCAAAAGCGTTTCATGGACAGAGAAAAACGCTAAGTAAATGTCATCTAGCGCCATTATCATCATATTGAGTTTGTTGTTCTCAGCCTTTTTTTCAGGCATGGAAATAGCTTTTGTCTCCTCAAACAAGATTCACATTGAAATTGAAAAAAAACAAGTTGGTTTTTTGTCTAAATTGCTGACAAAAATAACCGCAAAACCTTCTAAGTTTATCGCGACCATGCTCATAGGTAACAATATTGCTCTGGTTGTTTATGGTTTGTATATGGGTGATGTTTTGATGGCCTGGTTTTCGGCCCAATTGGCTGCAAATTCGTTGCTCTTGCAGTACTTTTTTGATGAATTGAGCTTGTTGACCCAAACGCTTATTTCAACCTTAGTAATTCTATTGACTGCTGAGTTTTTACCCAAAGTATTTTTTCAAATTTATGCCAACAAGCTTCTAAAGTTACTGGCACTTCCCGCCTTTTTATTTTACCTTCTTTTTTCATTTTTGTCAGATTTTGTGATTTGGATTTCTGATTTTGTCTTAAAAACATTTTTTAAGACAAAAGGGGATGAGGTTCAATTGGCTTTTACCAAAGTAGAGCTTGGAAATTACATCAGTGAGCAAATGGAGTCGGTGGCTATCGATCAGGAGGTCGATAATGAAATCATGATTTTTCAAAATGCCTTGGATTTTTCCGAAGTCAAAGCCAGAGAAGCTATGGTACCACGAACAGAGCTAACTGCCATCGAAATTCACGATTCCATTAACAATTTGAGTGCACTTTTCACCCAAACAGGGCATTCTAAAATAGTGGTTTATAAAAATTCATTGGATGATATTTTAGGTTATGTTCACGCCTTTGATTTATTTAAAAATCCAAAATCCATTAAATCTATGCTGATGCCAGTAGAGTTTGTACCTGAAACGATGTTGGCAAAAGACATTTTAAATGTTTTGACCAAAAAGCGAAAGAGTTTGGCCATCGTACTGGATGAGTATGGAGGAACTTCAGGAATTCTTACTGTAGAGGACATTGTGGAAGAATTGTTTGGTGAGATTGAAGACGAACACGACTCCGTGGCACTTACAGAGGCGGTTTTAGATAAAGACAGCTATTTATTTTCTGCTAGGTTGGAGGTTGATTATATCAATGAAAATTACAAACTTCAGTTGCCAGAACACGAAAATTATGAAACATTGGCTGGACTAATTGTCCACTATACAGAAACAATTCCACTCAAAAATCAATGCATCCGCATCGCTGATTTTGAATTTACCGTTCAAGAAGCGTCCAATACAAAAATTGAGTTGATTAATTTGAAAGTTTTATCGGAGAATTGACTTTATGATCGCACTAATAATAAATCCCTATTCCGTTTTTATTAATTCAAATTAAATTGGTATTTTCGTCCACTGTATTTTTTTAAATTTTAGACAACAATACCATGGCAGTATTAAATAAGATAAGACAAAGATCAATTATTTTGATCATCGTTATTGCGCTCGCATTATTTTCATTTGTAATTGGTGACATTTTTACCAATCTCGGTTCTAGTTCAGCGGCAGAAACAACCATTGCCAGCATCAACGGAGTTGATGTAGATCGCAATGAATTTATGAATAAGGTAGAAAATATTCAACGTCAATCCGGGGGCTCCATAACCAATACACAAGCCATGAATCGCGCATGGGACAACGAAGTTCGTGCCACAGTCATGCAATCCCAATACGACGCCCTAGGTCTCTCTGTAGAACGTGATTATATGCGTAATCTGTTGGAGAAAAATTTGGGCTCTTATGAAGAATTTAAAAATGAAGCTGGATTATTTGATCAAGACAAACTGAATGAGTTTATAGCAAACCTCAAAGCCATTGCGCCAGAAACAACCACTCTGGGTGGCACCCCCGTGGATTATAAGTCTTGGACTGATTTTGAACAGAACGTCGCTATTTCAGGAGTTCAACAAGCCTATTTTAATTTGGTAAAATCAGGTATAACCGGAACGCTGACAGAAGGAGAATTGGAATATCAACTAGAAAATGACAAACTTGATTTAAAATATGTACAAATACCCTATTCAAGCATTGCGGACAGCACCATAACAGTTAAGACCTCCGAAATAAAAGCTTATATGAAGCGCTTTCCAAATAAATATGAAGTAGAAGCCTCTAGAGATTTGGTTTTCGTAGAATTTAAAGAGGAAGCCTCTGCTAAAGACGAACAAGCCATCCAAGCCGACTTAAGTGCCTTAATTTCAGACCGTGAGGAATTCAATGAAGCGGCCAACGCAACCCAAACAATACTGGGGTTTAAAAATACTACTGACAATGCTGGATTCGTCAATTCCTATTCTGCTGATAATTTCAATGACAATTATGTGTTTAAATCATCTTTTGCGTCTGATCAAGCTGATGAAATATCTGGACTTAGCAAAGGTGAAATTTATGGACCATATAAAGATTCCGGATTTTATAAATTGACCAAAATGGTTGCCACCAAGCGCATTGCAGATTCTGTTAAAGTCCGTCACATATTAACACCCTTTATAGGAGGTGCTCGCGCCGATGCAACGGTGACAAAAACCGATGCTCAAGCCAAAGCCACCGCTGACAGTATCTATAAAGTTTTAAAACGCAACCGTTCTAAATTCAAATCTCTTCTTTCACTGTCTTCTGACAAGGTAAGTAATGAAAAGCAAGGCGTGATTGAGTTTGCATACTCTGACGGCTTTGCCCCAGAGTTTAAAGCTTTCTCTTTTGAAAACCCGGAAGGAAGTTTAGGGGTTGTAAGAACTGATTTTGGTTATCACGTTATTGAAGTCTTAGGACAAGGAACCCTTCAGCAAGCCTACAAAGTAGCGACTATTTCTCAAGCCATTGAACCCTCAGTCGAAACGATTGATGAATTGTTTAGGAATAAATCTAAATTCGAAATTGCTGTTGCCGATGCTGATTTTAAGACCACTGCAGATGATAATAATTACGACCTTAGAACTGTGAATAGTGTCAAAGAATTAGACGAAAATATCCCAGGTCTTGGCGCGCAACGTGCCATCGTGCGTTGGGCTTTTGAAGGGGATTCTAAAGCGGGTGATTTTAAAAGCTTTAACACTACTGCAGGTGGTTTTGTGGTGGTAAAATTGATTGCTGTTAACGAGGCGGGTTTGATGTCCCTGGAAAGTGGTTCTGTCACAGCACTTCCAGAAATTCGCAAAGAAAAGAAAGCAAAACTTATAAAAGACCGCATCTCTACCACAGCTCTTGACGAAATCGCCACTGCAGAAGGCCAATCCATTAAAACAGCCGTTGCGGTCAATATGAAAAACCCAACCCTATCAGGGGCTGGTCGCGAGCCTTTGGTGATTGGAACTGCCTTTGGATTGGAAGAAGGTGCTACTTCTGAGCTAATCGCTGGAAATTCTGGGGTCTATGCTGTTCAAGTTACCAAAGTGACGGCAGCTTCTGAGCTTCCAAGTTATCAAGCTGCTGCCAACAGGGTAGGGAAAGCCAAGGAAAATGCGGTCAATACCCAGTTGTACAATGCCCTCAAAGAGGCTGCCGACATCGAAGACAACAGATCTGACTTTTTCTAAGAATACAAGAAATTATATAAAAAAAGGACTGAATTTTCAGTCCTTTTTTTACAATACCATATCTTCAAAAGCTACAATGCTAGAATACCCCTTGTCTTTAAAATAAGAAAAGTCTGAGCCAGTCGCCAAAAAGAAATCGCCGCCCCAAGCGCCCAAACTTTTTATCGCCCCATTGTAGTCTGTAAAATGTGTGGTTTTTAGTGGGGGGTGTTGAATCAATTCACTTATTAAGGTTTCATGTTGTATGATTAAAGATTCGAAGGCTTCTAAAGTTGAAGTCTGTGATAAGGCATTCGTAATGGTATTCAATTCAGAAAAATCAAGTTTTTCAACCTTTTTCAACGCTTCATAGGCTGCAATGGCCTTGCGACTGTTTCGCTTATGGTTCTGGTGTACAAAAAACAACTGGTCTTTAAAAGGTGGATTAAACACTGCTTTTTCAATCTTGGGAGATTTTAAGGTTTTTTGGAACGTAACCGGGTAGGGGTGTTGCGCACAAGCAATGTCATAGCCACTGCCACCAAAAGTTGCAGCGAGCAAC
>PBQM01000080.1 GCA_002725015.1 Flavobacteriaceae bacterium
CCCCAAGCCAAAATTATCGACACCTGCATTGTTTGATATGCAAGTCAAATCTTTAACATTGATAGCGACCAGTTCGGCAATGGCATTTTCAGGAATTCCGCAAAGGCCAAAGCCCCCCAAAAGCAAGGTCATGCCGCTTTGCACGCCTTCAAGGGCTTTTTGTACATTTTTTACAGTTTTATTAATCATTTATTAAACTTTTAGGGAAGAAATTAAAAGTCAATTTCTGGTGTTAATACTTCGTTTATCATATCCGTTTCACCCTCGAGATTATACTTTTCACACTCTGTGGCAATAGATAAAACTTCCGGTTTTTCAAATTCTTCTTTCGAAATTCCCAAACCTTCAATAGCGTAGCAGCCCTTCATATAGTTGGCCCATATGGGCAGCGCCATAGAAGCGCCTTGGCCATAGGTGATGGTTTTAAAGTGTGTAGCACGGTCCTCTCCACCAACCCATACGCCTGTAACTAAATTGGGAACCATCCCCATAAACCAACCATCACTTTGATTTTGTGTGGTCCCTGTTTTTCCTGCGATAGGATTGTCAAACTCGTAGGGGTAGCCGGTTACTATTTCTTTATAAACGGCCAAGTCTTTACCAAAATTGTGTCTAAGCCGCTGACCAGAACCAAACCTTGTAACGCCTTCCATTAAATTGACAACAACATAAGCAATTTCTTCACTTAGAACATCGCGTGTTTCGGGTGAAAATTGATAGAGCAATGTGCCGTTTTTATCCTCAATCCTGGTCACCATAACTGGCTTGGTATAAACCCCTTTATTGGCAAAACTGCCGTAAGCGGCCACCATTTCATAAACGCTCAAGTCTGGGGTCCCCAAGGCAATAGAGGGCACCGCGGGAAGATTTTGCTCAATCCCCAATCCCTTGGCTAAATTAATTACAGGCTGTGGTCCAATTTCATTCATTAAACGGGCTGTAATGGTATTTCTTGAATTGGCCAATGCGGACTTTAAAGTTTCAAAGCCAGCGTAATTGTTACTAGAATTTTTTGGCGCCCAAGGTTTCATATTTCCAAACTTGAGAGCGGGGATTGTAATCTGAGCCTTTGGAAATGTGTCGCAGGGCGAAAGGTGTAGTTGATCGATAGCGGCTGCATATACAAAAGGCTTAAAAGTCGACCCAACTTGTCGCTTGCCTTGTTTGACCATATCGTATTGAAAGTGCTTGTAGTTGAAACCACCAACCCATGCTTTAACAAAACCTGATTGAGGCTCCATTGACATCATCCCTGCGCGTAAAAAAGATTTGTAATACCGCATGGAGTCCATTGGAGTTAGTACGGTGTCTATTTCGTTGTTTTTTGCAGTCCAAGAAAAGATTTTCATAGGCACAGGCTTTTGGAATGAAGCGATAATTTCCTTTACTGGTTTTTTTAAATCATAACGCATTTTACGCCAGCGCTCTGAGCGTTTCATTCCCAAATTTAAGAGCCTATCAATCTCTTCGTCTTCTAATTCTAGAAAAGGTGATGTTGGGTTTCTTCGTTTGGTGTTTTGTACAAAAAACTCCGCTTGAAGTGCTTTCATATGCGCGTTTACAGACGCCTCCGCTATACTTTGCATTCGGGAATCAATTGTGGTATAAACCTTAAGGCCATCCCTGTATATATTGTATTTCTCACCATTGGGCTTTTTATTTTCACTTTGATTGACCCAATCCTTTAAAAATTCCTTTAAATAAGCTCTAAAATAGGTTGCAATACCCTCCCTGTGAGATTCTGGCGTATAATTTAGGTTGAGAGCTGTGGCTTGTAGCGAATCTTTTTGAGTTTGCGTTAAAAAGCCATATTTAGCCATTTGGGAGAGCACCACATTGCGGCGGTTTTTAGTGCCAACAGGATTTCGTTTGGGTCTTGGGTTGTACAAAGACGAGTTTTTAAACATCCCCACCAACATGGCAGATTCCGTTATATTAAGTTCTGAGGGCTCTTTCCCAAAATAAATTCTAGCGGCACTGCGAATTCCATCCGCGTTATTCCCAAAATCATAAATATTAAAATACTGGGCAATGATTTCCTCTTTTGTGTACTGCTTTTCCAATCTGATTGCTATGACCCATTCCTTTATCTTTTGAGTGATGCGCCCAAACGTTCTCTTTGAACCCTCACCGTGAAAAAGTTGCTTTGCCAATTGTTGAGAAATCGTACTTGCCCCACCATCTTTTCCTAATTTAACAACAGCTCGTATCGTGCCTTTAGCGTCTATACCAGCATGATCCATATAGCGAATATCTTCAGTAGCGATGAGTGCTTGGACCAAGTGCTTAGGCAATTCGTTGTATCCTACAGGGGTGCGATTGTCCTCGTAATAAAATTTACCAAGCGTGGCCCTATCTGAGGAAAAAATCTCAGTGGCAAGATTTGTACGAGGATTCTCTAATGCAGTGTGGTCTGGCATTGGCCCGAAAAGACCTATTGAGGCCAAAACGAAAATTAATGGAATACATAAAGAGGCAATTGCAAATAAAGCCCAAAACCAACGTTTGGGTTTTGAGAAATTTCTCGTGTTTTTTCTTTTTTTAACCATGTGCTATTTTATTCTAGCAATTCAATTCTAAAGCCCACATCCTCAATGCCCTCTAAAAATTTAACCCCTTGGGGATTCCCAAGCTCACGAACTGCGTGTTTAATGGCTATAGAATAAGCCCCGGTTTCAGAAAATCTAAATGCATCTTGGTGGCCTTTAAACCAAAGCTTGTGTTCCTTTATAAAAATATTGCCGTTCCCTAACATACTGCCATCGGCCTTGGCCATTTTGTACTCCAAAGTGTCCTTCATTACCTTTCCGTTTGGATATTTTAAATCAACGGTTAAAAAAAGGTTGCTAAATTTATAGTCGTTTGATGTTCTTAACTTTATAAACAAATTAAACCGTTGAATCGTATCTGTTATTTTAAAATCGTATAAGACAGCGCGGTCTATGTCCCAGCGTGAGTTTACAGAGGTGTATTTATCAAAGACTGATTTTTTATCACAAGCGGAGACTGTGATAAACAATATACAGCATATGAAAATCTTGATTCGCATGGTTGTTACAACCCCAAAGGCTGCAGTATTTTTTGTGATTTGTTTGCTATGTAAATATAGGTTTATTTAAGAATTAAAAAAAGAAAAGGGGTTGGGAGCGAACGGTCTGTTTTTCAAACAGATGCCTTTTTTGAAGTTTCAAAAGTATCCCTGAGATCTTTCTTAAAAGGAAGGTGATCGGCACGGCCCTTTTTAAAAATATCATTGCTGTTGCCCTGTCCTTTCCGAAGGGCTTTTTGTTCTTTGTGGGGCAGGCGGTTGATCTCCTGGCAGTGAGCGGAGCAGCATTGCTCCATTTCCTCCTTACAAGCATCGCACTGAATGAATAACAGATGACAAGCGTCATTGGCGCAATTAACATGTACATCGGCAGCAGCGCCGCATTGGTGACATTTCGCGATAATATCGTCTGAAATTTGTTCTGCTCTTCTGTCGTCAAATACAAAATTCTTACCTAAAAATTTATTTTCCAAGCCAAGTGCATTTACTTGACGGGCATAATTAATGATTCCACCTTCCAACTGATAAACATTTTTAAAACCCTTGTGTTTGTAATAGGCACTGGCTTTTTCACAGCGAATCCCACCAGTACAATACATGAGCAGTTTTTTGCTGTCTTTGTGGTCCTTTAGTTGGTCTTCAATAAGATCCAAGGAGTCTCTAAAAGTATCTACATCAGGCGTGACTGCATTTTGAAAATGACCTATTTCGCTCTCGTAATGATTTCGCATATCAACCAAAACAGTGTCATTGTCTTCAACGAGTTCATTAAAGCGTTTGGCATCTACATGGATGCCGATATCAGTCACATCAAAAGTGTCATCATCCAGGCCGTCGGCGACAATTTTATTTCGGACCTTGACTTTAAGTTTTAAAAATGAATACATGCTTTGCTCTATGGCAATATTTAAACGGACATTTTCTAAAAAAGAGACACTGTCTAATTGCGCTTTAAAGGCATTAAAATTTTCTGCTGGGACAGAAAGTTGAGCATTGATTCCTTCGCAAGCGACATAAATACGCCCCAATACGTCAATGCTGTCCCAAAACAGAAATAAATGATCTCTCAAAAGTTGTGGATTGCCAATCTTAGCGTAGGTGTAGAAAGAGATGGTCAAGCGGTCTTTTCCCGCTTCTTTGATCAACGAAGCCCTTTCATTATTGCTTAAGTTATTGTACAGTTGCATGCCATACCAATTTTAAGTTTATAACTCTTTAGGCTACAAATGTAGTGTTTTTTCAATTTTAAGATAGACCCTTTGGATTTGTAAATTATTCAATTGAAAATAAATACGTTAAACTTTATTAAAAAGGCATCCGCAATGTACAGATTTAGGCTAAGAAATATTATTTTAGCAAGAACATTGGAATTCAAAAAAACTGAAAATGAGCAAAGAAAAAGACGCCAAACTAAAAGCCTTGAAATTAACCCTAGACAAGCTCGATAAAGCTTATGGCAAAGGGACTGTCATGAAAATGAGTGATGCGCCTGTTGTTGATGTTGATGTGATTCCCTCGGGCTCCTTAGGGCTAGACGTGGCTTTGGGTGTTGGTGGTTACCCAAGGGGCAGGGTGGTAGAAATTTACGGGCCCGAGTCTTCCGGTAAAACGACACTCACGCTTCACGCTATTGCAGAGGCTCAAAAAGCAGGTGGAATTGCGGCTTTCATTGACGCTGAACACGCCTTTGATCGTTTTTATGCAGAGAACTTGGGGATTGATATCGATAACCTTATCATATCACAGCCAGACAATGGAGAACAAGCACTAGAAATTGCCGATAATTTAGTAAGATCTGGCGCCATTGATTTAATTGTAATAGATTCTGTTGCTGCACTTACCCCTAGAAGTGAAATCGAGGGGGAAATGGGCGACTCCAAAATGGGACTGCATGCCCGACTTATGTCACAAGCCCTAAGAAAACTCACAGGCTCCATTAGCAAAACCAATTGTACCATGATTTTTATCAACCAATTGAGAGAGAAAATTGGCGTTATGTTCGGCAATCCTGAAACCACTACCGGTGGGAATGCCTTGAAATTCTATGCTTCAGTGCGTTTGGACATCAGGCGCTCCACACAAATCAAAGACAGCGACGGAAGCGTGCGCGGAAATAAAACGCGAGTTAAAGTCGTCAAAAATAAAGTAGCCCCACCGTTTAAACTGGCTGAATTTGACATTATGTACGGAGAAGGCGTTTCTAAAGTTGGTGAGATTTTAGACATTGCAGTCGAATTTGAAATCATTCAAAAAAGCGGATCATGGTTTAGCTATGAAGAGACAAAACTTGGCCAAGGACGCGATGCCGTCAAACAAATGATCAAGGACAATCCAGACCTTATGGATGAGCTAGAAACCAAAATAAAGGCGGCGATTAAAAGCGAAGCCTAGTTTGTTAACATCCACTGTTTTTTAGGGCACTTAAAATAAGCTGGTGGGTTTTGTCGCTCATTGCTTTAAGATTGTCAAGTTTATATGCTTCTGGTTTTAAAAAAGCGTGTACTTGTGCACGCATCCTTCCTGGGCTGCCGCTAAAAAAAGTATAAGAAAAACGCCTTTTATTATCAAAGAAAGTCATGGGCACTAAGGGCAAGTTGTGCTCTACCGAAAGCCTAAAAGCACCTATTTTAAAACGGTCTAGTACAACCGATTCGTCTGGTACGCCCCCTTCTGGAAAAATACAAATGCTCAACCCTTTTTGGATGCGTTCCTGAGCTTGGTTGAAAACAGCTTTACGGCTTGTATATTTGCTGCGGTCTACCAGTATAGAAGTGCGCCTGTAAAAGAATCCAAACAAGGGAATTTTCGCCAATTCTATTTTACCCACAAATACAAGAGGGTGATGTTTAACCATCGCAAACATCAACATGATGTCAATCATAGAAGTGTGGTTTGCAATGAAAATATAACTTTGGCCCCGCTCAAGATCTTGTTCCCAACAAGCGGACCAATAAAATCCCATTCCTGCTAAGATACACAGGGACCAAAAACGAGCTATTTTATAAAAAAAAGGGTACCAGGACTCTTTGAGAATGGATAAAATTAGGAAGGGGGATAAAATAAATGTACAAATCCCAACCAGGACATAAAACCAGACCCTATAAATTAGCCATATTGGATAACATATAAATTTCATCGCAACCAAAACTACTAAAAATATTGAGGGATTGCTTCAAAAAAATTACCTTTGTATGTAAATCATTTAACAAGCCTGCAGATGGCCAGAATTTTAACGGGTGTACAAAGTACAGGAACGCCACATTTAGGAAATATTTTAGGGGCCATTCTTCCTGCAATTGAAATGAGCAGTAATAACGACAATGAAGCGTTTCTTTTCATTGCCGACCTGCATTCACTTACCCAAATAAAAGATGCTAAAACACTGCAAAAGAACACCTTATCCACTGCGGCGGCCTGGTTAGCTTGCGGTTTAAATATTGAAAAAGCCGTTTTTTACAAACAAAGTGACCTCGCTCAGGCAACGGAACTCGCTTGGTATTTAAGTTGCTTTTTCCCTTTTTCAAGACTAGAATTGGCCCACAGCTTTAAAGACAAAGCAAGCCGTTTAGAAGATGTAAACGGAGGCTTATTTGCCTATCCAATGCTCATGGCTGCCGATATTTTATTATACGACGCCAATGTGGTTCCCGTCGGTAAAGATCAATTGCAACACATCGAAATGACTAGAGATGTCGCATCTAGGTTTCATGCAAAAATGGGCGAAACTTTTGTATTGCCCAAAGCAAAAATTCAACAACAGACTCAATTAATTCCTGGGACTGACGGACAAAAGATGAGTAAGAGTAAAAATAATACCATTGATATTTTTCAAGCAGATAAAAGCCTCAGAAAACAAATCATGGGCATTAAAACTGACAGTACCCCACTTGAAGATCCCAAAGATTGGCGCAGCTGTAATTGTTTTGCTATTTATCAGTTGCTAGCAACTGATATAGCCATTAAAAAAATGAAAGAAAATTACGAAGCTGGTGGCTATGGCTATGGCCATGCCAAGCAAGCCTTATATGAGCTTATTTGCGAAAAATTTGCCTCTGAGCGCGAACGCTTTAGTTATTATATGGCAAATCCGGAGACCGTTGAAAAAATCCTGAGTGTTGGTGCTGACAAAGCAGCAGTAGTAGCAACTGCGGTTCTCAAGCGTGTTCGCCAAAAACTAGGCTACTAAAGCAATTCAAAAACATTTCCTGGGATTGGTCTTAAAACACCCTTCAGCTCTAAATTTAACAATAAATAGGCCACTTTAGAGGTGGTCATATTGCAATCAGAAGCAATGAAATCTAAATGGCTCTTTCCTGCTTTTTTAAGGAACTCGTAAATACGCTTTTCATCGCCGTCTAAAGATTTATGAGCTTTTGGGCTGTCAGAATTGGAATGAATTTTAAGATCCCAATTTAAAATATAAGGGAGGTCTTCCGGAATAGATAATAAATGGGCTTTTTTTATTTTAATTAAATTGAGACAACCAATGCTGTGAGGATCATTGACGCGGCCAGGCAGTGCAAAAACTTCTCGATTGTAGCCAAACGCCAAATCGGCAGTGATTAAACTTCCGCCTTTTTCGGCAGACTCAATGACTACAGTAGCTTCACTGAGACCGGCAATCAGGCGATTGCGACGGATAAAGTTAGAAGGCTTGAATTCGGAGGTGCTCCAAAAATCAGTCACAAACCCCCCATGAGCCTCGAGCTTTGGACGGTATTTTTTATGATTTGCTGGATAAGTATTTTGCAGGCCTTGTGCCATACATCCCACTGTTTGAAGATTGCAGTCTAATGCTGCCTTGTGGGCGGTAATATCAGTGCCATAAGCATATCCAGAAACCACAATTGGATTAAAAACTGATAAGGCTTCCACCAACCGCCTGCATTGTCTTTCCCCATAGGCCGTTAGTTGCCGGGTCCCAACAATGCTAATGACAGGGAATTTATTCCATATTATAGCCCCTATCTGGAACAAAACAATGGGGCCATCAATGCAGTGTTTAAGTCTATAAGGGTAGCCCGTTTCCTCAAAATAAAAAGCATTTATATTGTGTTTTTGATTGAAAGTCAATTCTTTTTCAGCCAAAGCCATTGCTTTAGAACTTTGCAAATTTTTGACCGTCACTGATCCGATACCACTTATTGTGTAAAGGCTTCTCTTGCTAGCTTTAAAGACCGCTTCGGGACTGCCGCAATAATGAATAAGTTTTTTGGCGGTAATATCCCCAATATTGGGGACGGCTTGCAAGGCCATTGCGTACTGTAGTTGGGTCATGTCCATTGGGGTGGTTTTGTGTAAATATAGTAAACTGAGACATAAACTTACTTTTGAGGATTTTAGAAAAATTAAAAAAAAAATTATACATTTGATATTATGCAAATCAGCCAATTTATCAGCACGCTCCTTTACCGATACGAATGTGTCGTTGTGCCTGGTTTTGGTGCATTTCTAAGCCATAGAATTTCCGCCAAAATTGACCCTCAAAGCCATGCATTTTACCCCCCAAAAAAACGCTTATCGTTCAACGAGCAACTACAGTCTAATGATGGGATTTTAGCCAATTATGTGGCTGAAACAGAGCAAATTTCGTATGAAAACGCCATGGCTAAAATTGCCAAGCAGGTGGCTGGTTTAAATAAAAGATTACAACAAAACGAAACTGTTACTTTAGATTTTATCGGAAGCCTACAACGTTCTAAAAGTGGTACTTTAAGCTTTGAGCCCTCATATCATTTAAACTATTTGACAGAAGCCTTTGGTTTGGCACAATTTGCAGCGGCAGAAATATCAAGAGAACTACCGTCGAAAGTCAAAAATATTAAAGATGCCAAAACCGCGCAGATTTTAGCCTTAAAAAAACGCCGTATAAACACTGTGATAAAATATGCTGCTGTAGTATTGATCATGCTTGGCTTGGGCGGTTTCCTCGGATCAAATGCCTATATCCAGCACATTAATCAACAAAACCTTTTAGCTCAGGAAGCGGCCAATTCAGCCTTGGACAACCAAATCCAAGAAGCCACCTTCGTCGTCAGTAGCCCCCTTCCAGCCATTTCCTTAAATCTTGAGAAAAGCGTTGTTGGTGACTACCACATCGTGGCGGGTGCCTTTAGAATTAAAAACAACAGTGAGCGAAAATTGCGTCAGCTCAAACGTTTGGGATTCAATGCGCGCCTCATTGGCCAAAACCGCTATGGCTTACACCAGGTTGTCTTTGAAAGCCATCAACTGCGCAAAGACGCTGAGCGGGCCCTTTACAAAATTAAACGCACTCATGATCCCGCAGCTTGGCTATTGATCAAATCCATCCCTTGATATAAAGTAGGGTTATCGCTTTTTGGCTTTAATCTCAAATATTTTAATTCCTTAGAATGACATAAGCCCCAAAAATCCTACCTTTGTTTTAGACAAAAATAACTATGGCTGCAAAACACCCTATCGATTCTAAAACAGTGGTAACCAGCTCGGTTTTACCCAGCGAAACCAATGCAATACACACTCTTTTTGGAGGGGAGCTCTTGGCGCGGATGGATCGCACAGCCAGTATTGCTGCTCAAAGACATTCGGAAAGTGTCGTGGTCACGGCCTCTGTAAACCACGTTGCCTTTAACCATGCAATCCCTTTGGGGAGTATTGTCACTATTGAGGCCAAAGTATCAAGGGCTTTTAAAACGTCCATGGAAATCTATTTAGACGTGTGGTTCACAGATAATAACTTCAATAAACCCATCAAGGCGAATGAAGCGATTTTTACCTTTGTAGCGGTAGATGAGGCAAGAAAGCCCATTGAAATTCCAACCTTGATACCACAAACAAAACAAGAAAAAATACGATTCGCTGGGGCCTTAAGGCGGCGACAATTAAGCTTGGTTTTGGCTGGGAAATTAAAAGCAGAAGAGGCTACAGAACTCAAGGCAATATTTGATGCAAAATAGCCTTAAAGTTTATAAATCCAAAGCGAGGGGTTCTGAACAGCGCTGTCTTTGTAAATTCCAAAACTTAAAATAGATTCCCCTGAGGCCTTGTTGGTTATGACCTCGCCAATCGTTTGTTTGGTGGTTACCTTATCGCCTTTGTTTACATAGAATTTAGATAAATTCTTATAAACTGTAATGTAATTCCCGTGCCGAATCATAATGGTATTATTGCCATTTTTTGGGGTCATAATTCCCTGTACAGTTCCCTCAAAAACAGCTCTTACTGGCTCTCCCTTGTTGGTTGCAATACGAACACCGTTGCTCTTAATTTTAATGCTTGGATCAATCGGAGAAGGATTGGTCCCAAAGCGCAATTTAACTATGCCACTTTGTACAGGCCATGGTAATTTTCCTTTGTTGGCGGTAAAATTTGC
>PBQM01000081.1 GCA_002725015.1 Flavobacteriaceae bacterium
AATCAGAGATAAATCTTTTTTGGAAAATGATTTCGAAGACTTTTTAGACATATTTAAATTTTATTTCAAAGTTACTGTAATAAATAAAATAGTTTAAATTGAAGCTATAAAATCTTATTTAAAATCAAAGTAGGATCTAGCAAAACAATGCTCAAAACCCCTGCAATAATCAATAGCTTTAAAAAATTATGAATGCGGTTATAATCTTGTTGCCGCCGAGAATTCCAAATTAAAAAAAGCAGGATACACAAGTAAACGGTAGACCCAACAAAAAAGGAATGCATCAATCCCAGTTCAAAATAAAAAACCAGTAAAATCGAGACCAAAGAATTTATAGCAATCAAGATACTGATCATCAATTTGGCAGCCTTTTCGCCATATACTACCGGAACTGTTTTATAATCCAAGGTTAAGTCACCAACAATATTTTCAAGATCTTTAACCAAATCGCGAATGGCCAAAATTAGCAGTAGATAAAACCCAAAAACAAAAATCAATAGATTGTAATTTTTAAAATACAAGAATATGGCAAAAAATGGCGTGATTGACAGCACTGCAGAGGTCAAATTCCCAAGGATAGGTCGTTTTTTAATCTTGTGTGAATAGAACCATATAAAGAAAATATATCCCGTAAAAAAAATACTCACTTTTACAGAGATTATTGCAGAAAGCAATATAACTAAAATATTAATCCCAAAATACAGACTCAATTTGGTGCGTTGGCTGACCAGGCGCTCCAAAATAGATTTTTGAGGCCGATTGATAAGGTCTTTTTCTTGGTCATAAAAGTTATTTATAATATAGCCTGAGGCTATAGCTCCAACACTCGATGCCACAATGACAAATAAAGAAGGATCTAAGACAACCTCAATCAGCGGCTTTTTATAGGACAGTATAAAAATTGAAGTCAGGTATTGTGCCAAGACGATGAGTCCAATGTTATGGCCGCGAACAACAGAGAAGATACTAATAATTTTAAGCAAGTTATGTTTAAAACCGCCTACCATTAAATTGAAGTTTAAAACGTGTAGACAACCTCGATTTTGTGTCCTTTTAGCGCTTTTTTAGCGTGGTCAATATTTTCTGTAAATCCAAGCATATAACCACCGCCGCCAGAACCGCAGAGTTTGAGGTAATAAGCATTGGATTCGATACCCAAAGCCCATAGTTGGTGAAACTTTTTAGGAATCATAGGCTTAAAGTGATTGAGTACAACTTTTGAAAGTTGTTTTGTGTTTCTAAACAAAGACTTTACATCACCTTTTAAAAAGTCGTCAACACAGGCATCTGTGTGTTTGATAAATTGATTTTTAAGCATGGTACGAAAGCCTTCTTCTTTCATTTTCTGCATAAAGAGCTGAACCATTGGCGCCGTTTCCCCTACCATTCCGCTGTCCAACAAAAAGACGGCAGCTTTTTGAGCTGTTGTATTTTGGGAGGGAATTCCCGTGGCTTCTATCTCGTTTTTTGAGGAGATCAGTATGGGCAAGCTCAAATAACTGTTCAAGGGGTCCAGACCAGATGACTTCCCATGAAAAAAAGACTCCATAGCAGCAAAAATAGCCTTTAAATTTAAAAGTTTTTCTCGCGTTAGATTTTCTAAAACAGTGATTTTATCAAGAGCATAGCGGTCGTAAACAGCCGCCACCAAAGCGCCACTGCTGCCCACGCCATAGCCGCGCGGAATGGAAGAATCAAAATACATTCCTTGGGAAATATCCAAAGCCATTTGATCGAGATTAAAACGCACCAAGTCGTTCTCAAGAGTCTTTAGATACTGGTAATATTCTTGTAGTATACTGTTCGAGTCAGCAGAAATATCATTCTGAGTCTGGCTGTATTTAAGGGCGCCTTTATAAAAATTATAGGGGATGGAAAGACCTTTGGAATCTTTGATAATACCATATTCACCAAAGAGAAGAATTTTAGAATAAAAAAGCGGTCCTTTCATTTAATACAAATGTCCTTGTACATCACAAATATACATTAAATTTTAATGCTCTCGGCACCAGTTCCAACCGTGTCTAAGAGGTAGTGTCGGTTTTGACAAAAGTTCGCCAATTTTGTCTCAATAAAGTTATTGACAGCTTTTGCATGTAGCTTTGGGTATAAAACATGAATATTTGCACCTGCATCCAAAGTGAAACAAACTGGGATTTGCGCCGTTTTTCTAAACTCCCAAATGGCATTTATTAGCACGAGTGTTTCGGGTTTCATCAAAACAAAATAAGGATCGCTGCACATCATCATGGCGTGTAATGTAAGAGCTTCACTTTCCACGATTTTTATGAATCCTGGTAAGTCGCCATTTTTTAAAATAGGAATCAAAGCCTGCATATGCGCATTGGCTTGTGTAAAGCGCTGTTCGGCAAAAGGGTGGCCGTGCATTAGCTCATGACCTACGGAACTGCTGACTTGCTTTTCTGCTTTGTCAACCAACAAGATCGCATCTTGATAATCTTTAAAGATGGTGTGTACTTCCATTGGAAATTGACAACCATATACATCTGAACTGCCTTGAATAGAGTGGTGCTGACCCCAAACAACAAGACCCCCTTCAATACTTCTACAGGCACTTCCGGAACCCAAACGGGCTAAAAAAGAGGCTTTGCGTTTTATATAATCTGCATCCAAACCGTTGTATAATGCACTTTCCAATTGCATCAGACAAAATGCCAATGCACTCATCCCAGAAGCCGATGAAGCGATCCCTGAACTGTGTGGGAAAGTATTGCTGGTTTGTATGACAAAGTGAAAGGTCTCTAAATAGGGGGTATAAGCTAAAATTCTCTGAAAAAATTGTTGGATTTTAGGCTTAAAATCTTCCTTGAGCTCACCTTCTAAAAATACTTCAAATGAAAACCCCTTAGAAGATTTTCTCTGATAATTTAAGGTGGTTGTGGTCTTGGCGTTATTGAGCGTAAAACTAATGGATGGATTGGCTGGAATTTGATGCGGTTTTTTACCCCAATATTTTACAAGCGCAATATTGCTGGGAGCCGTGCTGCGTACTGCGCCATTTTCAATGGCTTTAAATTGTTGGTTGGGGATGAATTCCTCTATGTGCATAAACCGATTGCTTGGTTGACAAAGATACTAACTTCGATTTATTTTTACTGGACTTTACTCAATTCTTGTGCTGCCAAATAAGCACCAGTCCATGCATTTTGAAAATTAAATCCACCTGTTACTCCGTCAATATTAAGAATTTCACCTGCAAAAAAGAGATTTTTAAAACGCTTGCTTTCAAAGGTTTTAAAATTTATTTCTTTTAAATTGATACCACCAGCGGTTACAAATTCTTCTTTAAATGTACTTTTACCATGGACTTGAAAAACAGCAGCGGTCAATTGATTTGACAGGGCCTGAAGTTGGGCTTTGCTCACATCTGCCCAGCTGGTATGAACGGGAATTTCTGCAGCCTGCAACAATTTTGACCACAGCCTTTTAGGAAGTTCATAGAGCGGGGTGTTTACAAGGCGTTTTTTAGAGTAATTAGGTTTGCATTCAAGCAAAGTTTGGAGGCAATCTGCGCTGTGTTGTTGTACAAAATTTATTCTGATTTCAAACTCATAATTTAAATTTGCAAGTGCAATCGCTCCAAAAGCAGAAAGCTTTAAAATGGCCGGAGCGCTGAGCCCCGAATGGGTTACTAAGAGGGGGCCATCTGAGTTTAAAGTGGTCCCTAGAACTTCTACAAACACGTTTTTAGCCACCACTCCAGGAATGTCTTTAAGACGGTCGTCAATAATATTAAATGTGAAAAGAGAAGGCACAGCCGAGACGATATCAAGACCAATATTTTCTAGCATTTTCCAAATTTTTGGGTTACTGCCAGTGGCAATCATGAGTTTACAGCAGGAAAAATCCCCTTGAGTGGTAGCCAACTTCCAGCCATTTTTAATTTGACTTACAGCGCGAACCGCATGATTTTTTTTTAGATCTATACCGTAGTGATCCACTTCTCTTAAAAAACAATCAATGATGGTTTGAGAACTGTCGGATTCTGGAAACACACGGCCATCGGCTTCGACTTTCAGGGCAATACCCCGAGATTCAAACCAGTCCATAGTCTCTGCTGTCATAAAGAAGTGAAAAGGGCCTTTTAATTCCTTTTCACCGCGCGGATAATGGGTTGCCAATGTATTGGGAACAAACTCTGCATGGGTCACATTACAGCGACCACCTCCAGAAATTTTTACTTTTGACAATACGGTATTACCACGCTCAAAAATTCCAATGCGTAAACCTGGATTTTGTTTTGCGGTATTAACCGCTGCAAAAAAACCTGCTGCACCTCCTCCGATAACCAATACGTCGTAATCTAACATCATTCAAAAATAAAAAAAGCCGCTCTAAATTGAGTGGCTTTTTTGTTGTGTGCGGGCGGAGAGACTCGAACTCTCACACCTTGCGGCACTAGATCCTAAGTCTAGCGTGTCTACCAATTCCACCACGCCCGCGTTAGTTGATTTTCAGGGTGGCAAATATAAACAATAGTTTATAAATTCAAACTGAACCATAGAAAATTATTTGATTCCATTTCGTAATTTTGAAAAAAATAAAAGCCCATGAAAGCACTTAAAACTTATGTTGAAACCCATAGAGAAAGATTTTTAAACGAACTTTTTTCACTCCTTAGATTACCTTCTGTCAGCGCCGATTCGGCCTATAAAAAAGACACCATTAAAACAGCTCATTTTGTAGCCAACAGCCTAAGAGAAGCTGGCTGTGACAAGGTTGAAATTTGTGAAACACCTGGCTATCCGGTTGTATATGGCGAAAAAATTATCGATTCCAAGCTGCCAACCGTCTTGGTCTATGGGCATTACGATGTCCAGCCTGCTGACCCCATTGAGCTTTGGGATGCACCTCCATTTGAACCCGTAATTAAAACAACAGAGCTGCATCCTGAAGGCGCCATCTTTGCGCGAGGTGCTTGCGATGACAAAGGCCAAATGTATATGCATATCAAAGCCTTGGAATTTATGACTTCCACAAACCAACTGCCTTGTAATGTAAAATTTATGATTGAAGGTGAGGAAGAAGTGGGCAGTGAAAATTTAGGTCTTTTTCTCAAAGAAAATGCCCAAAAATTGTCCAATGATGTGATTTTGATTTCAGATACCGGAATGATTTCCAAAGACACCCCATCCATCACTACAGGACTGCGGGGGTTGAGTTATGTAGAAGTCGAAGTCACTGGCCCAAATCGCGATTTACATTCGGGAATTTACGGCGGCGCTGTAGCCAACCCAATTAATATTTTATCAAAAATGATTGCCTCCTTACACGATGCAAATAACCGCATTAATATTCCTGGTTTTTACGATAAGGTTCAAGAGCTCACAGCAGAAGAACGCGCAGCCATGGCCAAAGCACCATTTTCTTTAGATGCTTATAAAGAGGCCCTTGGGATAGATACAGTTTATGGTGAAAAAGGCTATACCACCAACGAGAGAAACGCCATTCGTCCGACCTTAGATGTCAATGGAATTTGGGGAGGCTATACAGGTGAGGGTGCAAAAACCGTGATTGCCAGTAAAGCTTCAGCAAAAATTTCAATGCGCTTGGTACCCAATCAGGATCCCCATGAAATTACCAAACTGTTTCAGACCCATTTTAAGCGCATTGCCCCAAATGGAGTTACTGTAAAGGTAACGCCACACCACGGCGGACAGAGTTATGTGACCCCTATTGATAATATAGGCTATCAGGCGGCCGCCAAAGCCTATGAAGATACATTTGGAAAAACACCTGTACCACAGCGAGGTGGGGGCAGTATCCCTATTGTAGCACTGTTTGAAGAAGTTTTAAAGAGCAAGACCATTATGATGGGTTTTGGACTTGACAGTGACGCCATCCACTCCCCCAATGAACATTATGGGGTTTTTAACTATCTCAAAGGCATTGAAACCATTCCTTTATTTTATAAATATTTTGCAGATTTATCTTAAAATTATAATTCTTTATAAATTCTCATCAAGTTGCGCGCGTTGCTTTTTAGACATGTTATTGAGAACCATATCATAACTATGAGTGATTAATTTTAGCAACAGCTTTGGAGAAATTTCATTCGTTTGCAAATAAAGGGTGTTCCAGTGTTTTTTGTTGCTGTGAAAGCCCGGACGTATACATTGGTATTGTTCTCTGAGTTCTATTGCATAAGTTGGATCACACTTTAAAGTGATTGAGGGCGCTCCAGCCTCCCATTCTAGCAGTGGACAGAGCGCGAAAATTTTATCCATCACTTTAAAGACTAAACTGTGGGTGTCAAAAGGAAATGACTCTGTTGTATTTGGTTTTTGCAAGCAGAACTCTCGAATGTCATCTGCGGTCATAGCTTGGATTTAATCGTAGAGTTTGTATAAAACTGGTTTGCTTGGTGAGGCGTCATTTTGAAAGGGTGCAATTAATAAATTTAATATATACTTGCCGTCTTTGACTTTGTTGGGCACATAAATGAGCTCGGTGATGGTCGCTTCAATTCGAGGGACTCCATTTAGATCCCAAAAAGCTTTGTGAGCCAAGAGTTGTCCGTTGTCTTTTTCTTTATCGACACTGGGCAGATCGATAAGCAAGTGCTTGACCCCTTTATTTTTCAAATAAATAGCCGCAGCTTCGGACAAATAAGGAGGATTGCTGTTGGCGTATTGGCGGCTTAGCTTGTCCTTTGTATTGGGCAGGGTTCTAATGACCACAGCTTCCCTTTTTTTATTGCCAATGGCATAACGCAACTGTTTTTCTGATATAATCAAATCGGTGTCACTTTTTTCAGGAACAACCGTGATGACCTCACTGACAAATAAAAATTGTTTTAGACAGGAATTAATACTGTAAGCCTTCTCTGTTATATGCCCCAAGCACTCTGTATGGGTCCCATGGGCATGCGGATTGAATTCAATAGAATTAAAATTGACAGCGGCACCGCTTTTGACACTGCCAGTCCAGTTTTTTAGTTTGGTTGGATAAATTTTAGGCGGTGGTAAATACCAAGCATTTACATTGTCCTTTGAAGCCCGCAGTGGAATGGAAATATCTATTGGCTGATCTACAAAAATGGTGTAGGTTCTGCTGTTGGCGTGAATAATGGCTTTCATGATGCATGTATTTTATAAAATTACTAAAAAATTTACAGTATAAATAAATCGGAAGCAATCCCGTCTGATAAAAACTGCCCTTTTGGCGTTATTTTTAAATGCTGGTTCTCAAGTACTAGATTTTCGGACGCCACATGGGAGCTTGCATTGTTTAACAGTGCTGATTGAAATTCCGATCCAAACTCTTTTTCAATGTGTTCTAAGGACACCCCCCACATGGTCCGCAACCCCGTCATCAAATATTCATTAAAACGATTTTCAGCGGTTAAAATTTCAGAAGTCAGGGGTAACTCATCATTGGCAAGGGCTTTGATATATTGACTGTTGTTCGAGACGTTCCAGGAGCGCTTATGACCATCAAATGAATGTGCAGATGGTCCCAAACCAAGGTAGGACTTGCCCAACCAATAACTGCTGTTGTGTCTAGAAAAATAGCCAGGTTTACCAAAACTACAAACCTCGTAGTGTACAAATCCAGCTTTGGCTGTAGCAGCTTTTAAAATTTCAAAGTGGGCGGCAGCAACGCTCTGGTCCATTGGGGGATGCTGATGGGTCTTTATAAAGTGTTCCAAGGCAGTTTTTGGCTCAACTGTCATTGCATAGCAGGACAAATGCTGTAATTTTAAATCAAATGCCATTTGTAGGTTTTTTTTCCAACACGCAGCAGACATTTGTGGCATGCCATAAAGCAAATCTATACTGATATTGTTAAAATATTCCTGGGCCTTTATAAGACTTTTATGGGCCTCTTTGGCTGTATGTGCTCTGTTCATTGCCTTTAAATCTGACTCAAAAAAAGATTGGATACCAATACTGAGTCGGTTGATGGGCGTCGCAGCCAATTGCTTTATTTTTTGTAGGCTGAGATCATCTGGGTTGGCTTCCAATGTAATTTCTGCAGTTGGAATCAGTTGGAAATTTTGTTCAATGGTGTGAAAAATTAGGTCTAGATCCCCTTTTGATAATAAAGACGGTGTACCCCCACCAAAGTATATGGATTCAAGGACGGCACCTTTAAGCTCTTTTGCTCTTAATCCAAGTTCTTTGCAAATCGAAGCAATGACTTCTGCTTTGTTTTTATCAGATGTTGAAAAATGAAAATTACAATAGTGGCAAGACTTCTTGCAAAAAGGGATATGTAGGTAAAGGCCTGCCAACTGCAATATTATTTATCAATTCGTTTTTCATTTTGCTTGACAAAAGCACTCCAGCCGGTATAGCTTTTAGATG
>PBQM01000082.1 GCA_002725015.1 Flavobacteriaceae bacterium
GATCGGGATGGATTGGTGGCCCATTTAAATGCTAAAGGCATCCCCTGTGGTGTTTACTATCCGATTCCACTGCACCAACAAAAAGCTTATCAAAGCGAGCGTTACAATGAAGCGGATTTTAAAGTGACCAATCAACTGTCCCAAGAAGTTTTTTCCCTTCCTATGCATACGGAGTTGGAGAACGATCAGATTGATTACATCATAAACGCAGTCAAGGAATATCTAGGCTGAAGATTTTTTATTCTGAGCTCTTTCTTTCAAAGTCGCTATTAAAATCAATACCATTCCAGTTGTGACTGATAAATCGGCAATATTGAAAATTCCTGTTCTTGCGATGCTAAAATCCATAAACAAAAAGTCTGTTACGGAGCCATAAAGAAAACGGTCAAATAAATTGGCCAGTCCACCGCCAACGATGCAACACAGCCCAGTCGTTGTAAGCCGGTCCAGTGATTTATTTGTGAATAAATAATACAAAACAAAGCCAAGTACCAATGTGGGGACCATAAGTAAAAAGATTAATTTGATGGTTGGGTTGGATTCACTGCCCATCCCTAAAAAGGCCCCTGAATTTTCAACATTCATCAACTGAAGTAATTCACCCACAATCTCAGTTCGAGTTCCAGGAACAACTTTTTCACGCACTATATACTTTGTGTATTGGTCTGCTCCAATATTTAGGAAAATCAAAAGGAGAATGTATAGTTGTTTTTTGTACATACTTAATTTTCAAATACTGCTGCGGCAGTGGCCGCCTCCCTGTTTATTTTACGCACTAAACCCTGAAGGACATTTCCAGGGCCGACTTCGGTAAAATTTTTGGCTCCATCAAGAATCATTTGTTCTACAGACTGGGCCCATTTTACAGGAGCTGTCAGTTGTGCTATTAAATTTCTTTTGATTTCTACTGAGTCAACAACCGCCGTAGCCGTTGCATTTTGGTAAATCGGACAGCTTGGAGTTTTGAATACAGTATTTTCAATGGCGCTGGCAAGATGTTCTCTTGCGGGCTCCATTAGCGGGGAGTGAAAAGCACCTCCAACCGGCAATACCAAGGCTCTCCTGGCGCCTTTTTCTTTTAAGGTTTCACAAGCTTTATGTGTAGATTCAATCGCTCCAGAAATCACCAACTGTCCTGGGCAATTGTAATTCGCAGCCACGACAACCCCCTCTGTTTCACTGCAAACAGCTTCTACAATTGCATTGTCCAAGCCCAATACCGCGGCCATAGTGCTTTCAGACATTTCACAAGCTTTTTGCATGGCCTCAGCCCGTTGGGCAACGAGATTAAGTCCACTCTCAAAGTCCAAGACCTTATTGGCAACCAAGGCAGAAAATTCTCCCAAAGAGTGGCCTGCGACCATATCTGGATTAAAATTAGCACCCAAGCACTTGGCTAAAATTACAGAATGTAAAAAAATAGCAGGTTGGGTGACTTTGGTTTGCTTTAAATCAGCAGCCTCTCCTTCAAACATGGTTTCGGTGATCTTAAATCCTAAAATTGAATTTGCTTTTTTAAACAGGGCTTTGGCTTCTTTGGATTGTTCATAAAGTGCTTTTCCCATCCCTGGAAATTGAGCGCCTTGACCTGGAAAAATAAATGCATTCATTGCGTTTAAAATTAGTTGATATTGGTTTGTCTTTTGTAAGTGATAAAACTAAAATCACAAGCGTGTTTTTCGTCTTTTGAGATTCGCTCTCTTTTAATTTCTTCCCACTGATTTAAATCTATCTCGGGGAAATAAGTATCCCCATCAAAGTTTTCATGTACACGGGTCAGCTCAATAATTGAAGCGTAGGGAAGGGCCTGCTTATAAATTTCACCACCTCCAATAATATAGGGCTGCTCGTCGTTCACGACCGCTTCAATGGCCTTTTCTATGGAGTTAACAACCACGACACCTTCTGGGACTCTATAATTTTTTTGACGAGTAATGACAATGTGGGTGCGGTTGGGCAATGGCTTTGGAAAACTTTCAAATGTTTTTCTGCCCATAATCATATGGTGTCCGGAAGTCAGGGTTTTAAAGCGTTTCAGATCAATACTCAAATCCCAAATAAGATCGTTATCTTTTCCAATGACTTGATTTTCTGAAACCGCAACAATAACGGTGAGTGGTGGATGGTTTTTTGTGTTCAATAGACTAAGACATTTAAGCGCAAAAATAGCGTTTTAAGTTAAAATTACACAGCAACTTTCCCTTTGATGTGCGGATGTGGGTTGTAGTCTAAAAGAGTAAAATCATCAAAAGTAAAATCGAATATGTCTTTTATTTCAGGGTTGAGCAGCATTTGAGGCAATGGTCTGGGGTCTCTTGAGCGCTGCAGTTCCAATTGTTCCAAATGGTTATTATAGATATGTGCATCCCCTAAGGTGTGTACAAAGTCTCCCGCTTCATACCCACAAACTTGTGCCATCATCATGGTAAAAAGGGCATAAGAGGCAATATTAAATGGGACTCCTAAGAAAATATCTGCACTGCGCTGATACAACTGGCAAGAGAGTTTCCCTTTGTGAACATAAAACTGAAAAAAGGCATGGCAGGGTGGTAAAGCGGCTTTTCCATTGGCAACGTTTTCTGAAAAAGATTTTGAGGTGTCTGGTAGCACTGAAGGATTCCAAGCCGAGACCAGCATTCTCCGACTGTTTGGGTTGTTTTTTAGATCTTTAATAACCAATTCGATCTGATCAATCTCATCACTATTCCAGTTTCTCCATTGGTGGCCATAAACAGGACCAAGGTCACCATTTTCATCCGCCCATTCGTTCCAAATACGAACCCCATTCTCCGTCAAATATTTAATATTTGAATCACCTTTTAGAAACCAAAGTAATTCATACACTATGGATTTTAAGTGAAGTTTTTTTGTAGTCACCATTGGAAACCCTTCGCTTAAATCGAAACGCATTTGGTAACCAAACACACTTTTTGTTCCGGTTCCAGTGCGATCACCTTTTTTATTTCCATGCTCTAAAACATGGGACACTAAGTCCAAATATTGCTTCATAAAACGGCCAATTAATACTCAATAAAAATAAATAATACCCTACTGAATTTGAAGCTTTGTGCTTTAATAATTTAAAAAGTTATCAACGGAACTTTAGCCAATGATAAGTCCTGCAATGGTCGCGGAGAGCAAGGAAGCGATGCTGCCCCCAATAAGAGCCTTTATACCCAATTCAGAAAGTGTTTTTCTTTGGCCTGGTGCTAGGGAACCAATACCGCCAACCTGAATGCCTATGGATGCAAAGTTTGCAAATCCGCAAAGCATATAAGTAGCCATAATCACAGATTTTTCATATTTTAAATGAATGACTTCCAAAGGATTTTTAAGTTCTGCCAATTGTATATAGCCTATAAACTCACTGGCCACAAGTTTGATCCCTAAAAGCTGTCCCATAAGTGTAATGTCCTCTTTGGCGATTCCAATAAGCCACATTAATGGTGCAAATGCATAACCCAGGATAAATTCTAGTGACAGGCTGTCGTAAGCTGTGTGGTCTTGCAACCAGCTGTTTATGCTGCCGAAGCTTCCAACCCACCCCAAGATGCCATTAAGCATGGCTATAAAGGCTAAAAACACCAACAGCATGGCCCCAATATTGAAGGCCAATTTCAATCCCTCAGTTGTTCCATTGGCAATGGCATCAAGTATGTTAGATCCAACTTTGTCTTGAGAAACGTGAACATCATTTTTGATGGTTTCAGTTTGAGGATAAAGAATTTTAGAAATCACAATGGCACCAGGGGCCGCCATGACTGAGGCCGTCAGTAAGTGTTTGGCATAATATTGACGTAAAAATTCATCTTCACCCCCTAAAAATCCAATGTAGGCGGCCAGTACTCCTCCAGCGACAGTCGCCATTCCACCAATCATAACAAGAAGAATTTCAGATTTATTCATTTTTTCTAAGTACGCCTTTATCATAAGAGGCGCCTCCGTCTGCCCTAAAAAGATATTCCCCGCAACGCTTAAGCTTTCAGCCCCTGAGACCTGCAACAATTTGGTGAGCAACCAAGCCAGACCTTTGACGACTTTTTGAATCACACCAAGATAAAAAAGCAGGGAGGTCAATGCTGAAAAGAAGATAATGGTGGGCAGAATAGAAATTGCAAAAGTATCTAAAGAATTTTCTATTTTTCCAGTTGAAAAAGCTGCAAATAGAAATTCAGTGCCTTTCATTGTAAAGTCTAGAACTGCTAAAAAGAGATTTCCAATCCAACGAAAAATATCCTGTACAAAGTCCACTCTTAAAACACATATGGCTAAAATGAGTTGTGCCATCAGCCCAAAGCCCACCGTTCTCCAATTAATGGCTTTTCGATTGTTGCTAAGCAGAATCGATATACCAATAAGAACGGCCATACCCAAAAGTCCACGCAAAAGACTTTCTAAGCTAAATCCTTGGCTTTGAATGATTTCTATTGAATGTTCCTGGGCAAATGTTATTTGGCTAAAAAAAAGAACAAATAATAATAAATAAGATTTCATTTAAAAATTGGTTAATAGTTATCAGCGCTTAGAGATTTCATCTCTAAGCTTTGCAGCCACTTCATAGTCTTCGCCTTGGACTGCCTTTTTCAGCAGATCCTTTAGATCTGAAAGTGAGAGATCTTTAAAAGTCTCATCTGCAGGGACTTTCATTTTTTTCCCTTTGGCAGGCTCGCTTTCGAAAACGAGACTGTCTTCAATTTTTTTACCCTCTTTAACATTGTCAATTTTTAGAATAACCCCTGCTTTGTCTAAAATGTTTTTATAAGTAAAAATTGGTGCGGAAAATCGCAATGCCAATGCAATGGCGTCGCTGGTTCTCGCGTCAATTATTTCTTCAATATTGTTGTTTTCACAAATCAAAGAGGCGTAAAACACGCCGTCGACGAGTTTGTGAATAATAACCTGTTTAATAACAATATTAAAACGCTCGGAAAAGTTTTTAAATAAATCGTGAGTAAGCGGTCTGGGGGGACGAATGTCTTTTTCAAGTGCTATGGCAATTGATTGGGCTTCAAATGCACCAATGACAATGGGGAGTTTGCGTTCGCCGTTTTCTTCACTAAGGATGAGCGCGTAAGCACCACTTTGTGTTTGGCTGTAGGAAATTCCCTTTATATTTAGTCGTATTAAACTCATTGTTTACACTGACAAATAACAATTTTAATTCCTAAAATACCAAACTTATATGCCTTTTATTTTTAAGGTTATAAATTTTGTGCCTTAAAAGCTTTCAGTTTTTCTGTTAGCTTGGGGACGACATCAAAAGCATCACCAACAATACCATAATCAGCTGCTTTAAAAAAAGGGGCTTCTGGATCGGTGTTGATGACTACTTTGATCTTTGATGAATTAACCCCGGCCAGGTGTTGAATAGCACCTGATATTCCAATGGCAATATAAAGGTTGCTAGCCACTGGCTTACCAGTTTGACCTACATGCTCGCTGTGCGGCCTCCAGCCAAGGTCTGAGACTGGTTTTGAACAAGCAGTCGCCGCTCCTAAAACCTCAGCTAAATTTTCAATTAAGTTCCAATTTTCGGGTCCTTTTAAACCGCGGCCAGCAGAAACTACAATATCTGCGTCTGCAATGGAAACTTTGTCAGTGGCTCTGTCAATCCCCTTGACAGTAATTTTTGAAGTCTTAAAGATCGGTTCAAAAACTTCTACAGATGCAGAGGCCGATTTTTCAACCAGTCCAAAAGCATTGTTAGACAATCCAATAATCTTAACTTCCGTTGTGATTTCCGTCATTTCAAAAGCTTTGTTGGTAAAGACACTTCTTTTGACTTGAAAAGGGATTGTACTGCTCGGTAGCGATACGACGTTTGGCAGATAACCAGCCTTGAGTCCGACGCAAAGCATGGGCGCTAAATATTTACTGTCTGCACTGCTGCTTAAAACGACCAATTTAGAATGCTCCTTTTCAACAGCCTGTTTTATGACATCTGCGTAAACTTCGGCATTAAAATCTTGGGTCGTTTGAACATTTAAAATCTGATCAACTCCATATTTAGCCAAAATAGAACAATCTTCAGCATTAAAAACAACCGCTGTTAAAGCACTGTTTGTTTGATTTGCTAAGGCGCTTGCATATGAGGCGACTTCCAAAGCCGCTTTTTTGAAATTTCCATTTTCAGATTCGATGTATACGAGTACAGACATAGATTTGATTTTAAAGCACTTTGGCTTCGTTGTGTAAAAGGCTTATTAATTCGTCAATATTTTCGGCATCTACCATTTTAATTGCGCTTTTCGCGGGGGGTTTTTCAAAAGAAATAGACCGAGTTTTTTGTTCAGTATTTGTTGACTCAACGACAGTTAGAGGTTTTTTTCGAGCCATCATAATACCTCGCATATTGGGAATTTTTAAATCACTTTCTTCAACCAATCCTTTTTGGCCCCCAATTACAAGAGGTAAAGAGGTCGATAAAGTTTCCTTTCCCCCGTCAATTTCTCTAACAGCTGTAGCATTTGATCCGCTAAGCTCCAAAGCGATACAGTTATTGACAAAGCTCGCTCCTATGGTTGCAGCGATCATTCCGGGAACAACCCCTCCATTGTAATCAATAGATTCCCTGCCAGCAATGATCAGGTCGTAACCGCCTTCTTTGGCAATTTTAGAAAGTTCGCTGGCTACTGCGTAACCGTCCAAAGCTGGGGTGTCAATCCTAATGGCTGCATCGGCACCAATGGCAAGTGCTTTTCTCAGGGTCGGCTCTGTTTCAGGACCTCCAACACTGACTACATCTACTGAGGCTCCTTGGCGTTCTTTGAACCACATGGCACGAGTCAAGCCAAATTCATCGTTTGGATTGATGACAAATTGCACTCCGCTGCTATCAAATTTTAAATTATTTGCTGTAAAATTTATTTTTGAAGTGGTGTCAGGAACATGGCTGATACAGACTAAAATTTTCATCATTTAGATTGTTTTATTTACAATACAAATTTACAAAAAAAGATTCTATTTCCTATGCATGCATAGGAAATTTTTTAAATAATATTGGCTTTAAATATGATTGTTTATTCTTATTTTTGTAGTTCAGCTTAGATATAGATTCTAAGAAACCAATTTTTTTATTCTACATCCAATGTAGTAAGATAGGAGTCAACATATGAAAACATTACAATTTAGAGAGGCTGTTTGTGAAGCCATGAGTGAAGAAATGCGTCGGGATGATAGTATTTATTTGATGGGGGAGGAAGTTGCGGAGTACAATGGCGCTTACAAGGCATCAAAAGGAATGCTGGATGAATTTGGAGAAAAGCGGGTCATTGACACACCGATTTCTGAGTGTGGTTTTTCGGGAATTGCAGTTGGTTCTACCATGACAGGCAACCGCCCAATTGTAGAGTTTATGACCTTTAACTTTTCATTAGTCGGTATCGATCAAATTATAAATAATGCTGCAAAAATCAGACAAATGTCTGGTGGACAATTTAAATGCCCCATTGTTTTTAGAGGCCCTACCGCTTCTGCAGGGCAGCTGGCCGCCACACATTCACAAGCCTTTGAGAGCTGGTTTGCAAATTGTCCTGGGTTAAAAGTCATTGTACCATCAAATCCATATGACGCAAAAGGCTTGCTAAAAGCGGCCATTAGAGACGATGACCCTGTCATATTTATGGAAAGTGAGCAAATGTATGGAGACAAGGGAGAGGTCCCTGAAGGTGAATACATTTTACCTATTGGGGTTGCAGATATCAAGCGTTCAGGTTCAGATGTCACTGTTGTATCTTTTGGAAAGATTATCAAAGAAGCCTACAAAGCGGCTGACAGCTTAGAAAAAGAGGGTATTTCCATTGAAATCATTGATTTGAGAACCGTTTGTCCATTGGATATTAAAACTGTTATTGATTCTGTAAAAAAGACCAATCGATTGGTCATTCTTGAAGAGGCTTGGCCCTTTGGAAATGTATCCACAGAAATCACTTACCAGGTACAAGAAAAAGCCTTTGATTATCTCGATGCACCTGTAATCAAAATCAATACAGCTGATACACCAGCACCTTACTCGCCGGTATTGTTGCAAGAGTGGCTGCCCAACAGTGAAGATGTCATCAAGGCAGTAAAAAAAGTCTTGTATAAATAAAACAACTTAGATTTTTAATAGAAAAATAGATTTTCTATTGTTAATCATTTTACTACATTTGTTGCCTTTAAAAATCAATTAAAACAATATTATGGAATCATTAATGATTTACATGCCAGTAGCCATGGCGTTTTTGGGCTTGATATATATGTTGGCAAAGAAATCCTGGGTAATGAAGCAGGATTCAGGGGACGGAAAGATGAAAGAAATTTCCGATTATATATACCAAGGTGCTTTGGCATTTTTAAAAGCTGAATACAGGCTTTTAGCAATCTTTGTAATTGTTGTTAGTGTTGCGCTTGCAATTGTTTCAATGATTGTACCTTCTACACATCTAATGATTGTGATTGCATTTATCTTTGGTGCTCTATTTTCTGCATATGCAGGGAACATGGGGATGAAAATTGCGACCAAAACAAATGTTAGAACCACACAAGCCGCTCGTACCAGCTTACCACAAGCTCTAAAGGTTTCCTTTGGTGGCGGAACAGTCATGGGGCTTGGTGTTGCTGGATTGGCTGTTCTTGGTTTGACAGCATTTTTTATTCTTTTCTACAATATGTTTATGGTTAGTGGAGAAGCTTTTTCAACGGAAAATATGACAATTGTATTAGAAACACTTGCTGGATTCTCACTTGGTGCTGAGTCTATTGCTCTTTTTGCAAGAGTTGGAGGTGGTATCTATACCAAAGCTGCTGATGTAGGTGCTGATTTAGTTGGAAAGGTAGAGGCTGGAATCCCAGAAGATGACCCGAGAAACCCGGCTACTATTGCTGATAATGTTGGAGACAATGTTGGAGATGTTGCGGGGATGGGAGCTGATTTATTTGGTTCCTATGTTGCCACAGTTTTGGCCGCCATGGTTTTAGGAAACTACGTTATAAGAGACAACGGTGCCGTAGAAGCTTTTGATGGATTAGGACCCATTCTACTTCCCATGGCAATTGCAGGTGTAGGAATCATTATTTCTATGCTTGGATCTATGCTTGTCAAGATTAAATCCAATGACGCAAAAGAAAAGGAAGTAATGGGAGCATTAAACGTTGGAAACTGGTTTTCAATTTTTTTGGTTGCGATTTTATGTTATTTTCTGGTTGATTGGATGCTTCCAGAATCTATGACTATGAAGTTCTTCGGAGAAGCTGAAAGAGAGATCTCATCTATTAGAGTATTTGCAGCAACAATAATTGGCTTGATAGTGGGAGCTGTCATTTCTTCAGTTACGGAATACTACACAGGTTTGGGAAAAAAACCAATTTTAAAAATTGTACAACAATCGAGCACTGGAGCTGGAACAAATATCATTGCTGGTTTAGCTACAGGGATGATTTCTACTTTTCCTACTGTCATCCTTTTTGCAGCAGCGATCTGGGGATCTTATGCATTTGCGGGGTTTTACGGAGTAGCAATGGCCGCTTCAGCCATGATGGCTACAACAGCGATGCAGTTGGCTATTGATGCTTTTGGACCCATTGCTGACAATGCAGGGGGGATCGCAGAAATGAGCGAACAAGACCCCATTGTTAGAGAAAGAACAGATATTTTAGATTCAGTTGGCAATACAACTGCTGCAACGGGCAAAGGATTTGCCATTGCTTCCGCTGCATTGACTTCTTTAGCTTTATTTGCTGCCTATGTAACATTTACTGGTATTGATGGAATTAATATTTTTAAAGCTCCTGTATTGGCAATGCTATTTGTAGGTGGAATGGTACCCGTCGTTTTTTCTGCACTTGCTATGAATGCTGTTGGACGTGCTGCTATGGAGATGGTACAAGAGGTTCGAAGACAGTTTAAAGAAATTCCTGGGATTATGGAGGGAACCGCCAAGCCGGAGTATGACAAATGTGTCGATATTTCCACGAAAGCCTCTCTCAAACAAATGATGCTACCCGGTCTTCTAACGATTGGTTTACCATTGCTTATTGCATTTCTTCCATTGGTATTTGGAATGGACCATCTAATCATTGCTGAAATGCTTGGAGGCTATATGGCAGGTGTGACAGTTTCTGGAGTTCTATGGGCTATCTTTCAAAACAATGCTGGAGGCGCTTGGGACAATGCAAAAAAATCATTTGAAGCTGGGGTAGAAATCAATGGTGAAATGACCTACAAAGGGTCTGATGCTCACAAGGCAGCAGTCACTGGAGATACCGTTGGAGATCCCTTTAAGGACACTTCTGGACCTTCAATGAATATTCTTATCAAACTCACGTGTTTGATTGGATTGGTGGTTGCTCCAATTTTGGGAGGCCATTCTGAAGGCTCTGATACTGAGACCAAAAAACTCAGTTACAGCGTGGGGGTTAATGTAGCTTCTGGAATTAAAGCGCAAGGCGTTGAAGCCATTGACACCAAAGCTATTTCAAAATCTTTTAATGATGTATTCCAAGGCAATGATTTAGAAATTTCTGAACAAGAAAGTTTACAATTCATACAAACTTATTTCAGGGATTTGCAATTAAAAAAACAATCACAAGCTGCCGAAAAATCTAAACTCTTAGAACAAGAAGGCATTGCCTATTTGGCTGAAAATGCTAAAAAAGAAGGAGTTATTACAACGGAAAGCGGACTTCAATATGAAGTGTTGACCAAAGGATCAGGGGCTTCACCAACGGCAGATGACAGTGTCACAGTACATTACACTGGGACATTAATTGATGGGACTGTTTTTGACAGTTCAGTGGAAAGAGGTGAACCTGCAACATTTGGAGTTACACAGGTTATTGCTGGTTGGACCGAAGCCTTACAGTTAATGTCAGTAGGCGATAAATTACGCTTGGTAATTCCATCAGATTTAGCTTACGGTTTAAGAGGCGCAGGCCCAAGTATTGGACCAAATTCAACACTGATATTTGAAGTTGAACTGCTTAATATCAATTAAAATTTACACCATCAAAAAAAGCCTCTACAATTTGTAGAGGCTTTTTTTTGTTTTTTTCTAGAAGAGGCCATTAATTTCTGCGTCAATTTTAGCAATGACATTACCAAGATCTTCCGCTTTTTCAACAAAATCAAGGTCATCTACATTAACAATTAAAAGGCGTCCTTTATTATAGCCGTGAATCCAAGCTTCATAACGCTCGTTTAAACGGCTCAAATAGTCTATGGAAATGGAGTTTTCATAATCCCGTCCTCTTTTGTGTATTTGATGCACAAGATTGGGAATAGAACTTCTCAAATAAATTAATAAATCAGGTGCCTGAACAGTGCTTTCCATTAAATTGAAAAGCGATGAGTAATTGTCAAAGTCTCTATTGGTCATCAGTCCCATGGCATGTAAATTAGGGGCAAAAATATTGGCATCTTCGTAGATTGTTCGGTCTTGAATGATATTTTTCCCACTTTTTCGAATTTGCATAACTTGCCGGAAACGGCTGTTTAAAAAATAGACTTGTAGATTAAAACTCCAACGTTCCATTTGGTTGTAAAAATCATCTAAGTAAGGATTGTCAACAACATCTTCTAGTTGTGCTTCCCATTTAAAGTGTTTTGCAAGTAATTGAGTGAGGGTGGTTTTTCCAGCCCCAATGTTTCCAGCAATAGCAATGTGCATAATCTAAATTTTTAGTTGGTAGTGGTAAAGAAATTCACCGTCATAAATATACAAGGTTTGGTTCATTACAAAAAACTGTTTAATTATTTTTTTTGACGTTTTTAAAACTTCAAACTCAGGACTGTTGTTTTTTTTGTAGAAGAGTAAATTTCCTTTTTTAAAAATGGAAAAATTAGATCCCAATTTAAAATCCTCAAAACCGTGATGTTTTATTTTTGAGATCAAACTTCCAGTGTAGTTGTAGTGGTACAAGTCAGACGCCGTTAGAGCAAAAACATTATTGTAGTCGCTCTGAAGCGCCACTACTTCACGATCAAAGGGAAGGCTATTCAACTTTGTTTTTTGAGTTTTGTAATCAAATAGCTCTAACTGAAGGCTGAGTGCATTGTACAACCAAAGCGCACTTTCATTGGCGTAGGCAATTTCAGTCACCAGTCTATAGGGAGTAATATTGTTAAAGTTGATGCTATTTATTTCAGCCATGCGATTGTCTAGCATCACTATGGAATTAAAGTTTTTATGAAGGACTGCAAGCTTAAGCGCATTAAAGATATGAACTTGATCAATCTTACCCAATTGAAGATTGCTGTAAGATTGAAGGTTGCTGTCACTCTTTTTTTCAAGCGCATCATTTTTAATGTAATACAATGATTCAAAGCGGTCTACCCCCACAAAATAATCATGTGAAACTTTCTCTTTTTTAAGCAGCGTTAGTGCTGTTGTATTTTGAGCGCTTGTTACTAGGACACTAAAAAACAAAATAAGGGCGATGGGTTTTTTCATTAGCTGAAAGTACAAAAAAAAATAGCTTTAAATTTGTTACAAAACATAATTTGCTTCGTCAAACAAATCAACCAATGACAAAACATAATTTAAGTTTGTGATGAATTTAACGATGCATCGTTAAACAAAGTGTAAATTTGTCCAGTTTAATTCAGTGAGATAAATTATATGAGATTAAAATACAACCTTGCGATTACAGTGCTCTTAGCGCTTATATGCAACTCAATCTTGGCGCAAGATTTTCAAGGCAAAGCCTATTACTTCTCTAAGACAACCCCTGACATGAGTGGCTGGGGTAATGGCCAGATGACAGAAATTCAAAAGAAACAAATTGCCGAGCGTATGCGGGGTATGTTTGAAAAGTCTTTTGTTTTAAATTTTGACAGACAAGCTTCTATTTTTAAAGAAGAGGAAGTTTTAGAGGCCCCAGGCCAAAAAGGATTTGGAGGCTGGTGGAGTAGCTTTTCATCTGGACCCCAATATAAAAATATAAAAACCCAACAGTTTATTCAAGATCAAGAGTTTTTTGGGCGCCAATTTTTAATCACGGACACCCTTCAAAAGTTTGAGTGGAAAATGGGTACTGAAACCAAGCAAATTGGGCAATATTTATGCATGAAAGCAACCGCTATAAAAAAAGTAGATGAATTTGACTGGCGCAGCATGCGGCGTAAAAAGAGTGGTGAAAAAAATCGAGACAAATCCAAAGCAGATTCTACGAAAACCAAATCCGTAACTGAAGACATCGAAGTTCCCAAAACCATTGAAGTTACCGCCTGGTATACGCCTCAAATCCCCATCAATCACGGACCAGGCGAGTTCTGGGGGTTGCCAGGACTTATTCTTGAAGTCAATGCCGATCAAACAAGTATCTTATGTTCAAAAATTGTAATGAACCCCGAACAAAAATTCACGATTGAGGCTCCCGACAAAGGCCGTATTATTTCCCGCTCTGATTACAACGAAACAGTCAAGCTTAAAATGAAAGAAATGCGTGAAATGTACCGTGGACGCGGGGGGAGAAAATAAGCCAACTCAAATTCAATAACCAATTTTTTAGAGATGAAATATTTTATAGTTCCTTTTTTACTGCTATTTTTCGGAGAGACTTATTCTCAAATAAAACTCCAAGGATATGTCAGAGATTCCACTGGAAACGCTTTAGAGCTGGCCAACGTCATTGCCATCAACAAGGCCACATCTGCTTTGGATTCATACGGCATCACCAACGAAGCCGGCCGCTTCAAATTAAATCTTAAAAAGAATACTGTTTACAATCTACAGCTAAGCTACATAGGTATGAAATCTATAAATCAGACTTATGAAACTACAAGTACTGATGCTTCCATAGATTTTACGATGCAACAAGACAATGCTTTGGATACCGTGGAGTTGACCTATGAAATGCCAGTAACCATCAGTGGAGATACGCTCACTTATAATGCGGATTCTTTTAACAAAGGGACGGAGCGCAAACTAGAAGATGTTTTGGAAAATTTACCAGGAGTTGAAATCAATGATGATGGTCAGGTTGAAGTTGAGGGAAAGGTCGTAACAAAATTAATGGTTGAGGGTAAAGACTTCTTTGATGGAGACAGCAAATTAGCCACCAAGAACATTCCTTCCAATGCCGTTGACAAAGTCCAGGTTTTAAAAAATTATGCAGAGGTTGGTCAGCTTAGCGGGGTTACCAATAACCAAGACAATATTGCCATTAATATCAAACTCAAAGAAGGCAAAAAGAATTTTTGGTTTGGCAATGTCATGGCTGGTGCAGGTGAGCCTGAGGTTCATCCAACGGTTGAGCCACTTTACTTGGTCCAACCAAAACTTTTTTACTACAGCCCTGAGTACAGCATTAACGTTATTGGCGATTTAAACAATACAGGGGAAGTTGCTTTTACAAGGCGGGACTATTTTAATTTTACTGGAGGTTTTAAAAGACCCGCGTTGGGAAGTGGTACAAATTTAAATTTAGGAAGTAACGACATTGGAGCTCTTGCACTTCAAAACAATCGAGCCAAAGATATCAATACAAAATTTGGGGCTGCCAATTTTAGTTGGTCGCCCAAAAGTACTTTGGATTTGGGTGGCTTTGCCATTTTTTCGAACAGCCGAAATGAATTGGAACAAAACCGCCTCATTCAATACACCGATGCAGCCATTGGCAGCATTCCCGATGAAGAAACGCAAAGTAATACGTTTCAAGAAAATAATTTAGGAATGCTCAAGTTGTCCACTAAATACCAACCCAATGCTAGCAATCAATTGGAATACGAAGTGTTTAGCCAATTGTCAAAAAGCCAGCAAGATCAGAGGTTTTTCTCTTCTATAAATAATTCTATTGATCAATTGGAAGAAGCCACTCCCTTCAACATAAGTCAAAATTTAAATTACTATTATACCCTTGACGAAAAAAATATTTTTGCAGTTGAAGCCCAGCACGTGATCAAAGACGAAGATCCTTTCTACAACGCTTTGTTGGAAGACAAACTCAATTATGACAGCACTGCCGCCTATTTAGGCTTAGACAACAATCAAAGTAATTACAATATAGCCCAACAAAAGCGCATCAAATCAAACCAATTGGATGCCAAGCTTGATTACTGGCATATTCTCAACAAAAAGAGCAATATAAACTTAACATTTGGATCGATTTTAAGTCACCAAAAGTTTGATTCTAATATTTTTCAGTTTTTAGACGATGGATCACGTATTGAAACAACTCCAACCATTGCCGATGGCTTAGGCGTTAATACAATTGATTACAGATTTACAGATTTGTACCTTGGGTTTCACTATCGACTAAAATCAGGTATTTTCACCATTACACCTGGAGTTTCAGGACATGCTTATTATGTAAACAACAGTCAATTTGGACAAAAAGTAACTGACAACTTTTTTAGGTTTTTACCCGATGTCAATGTGCTTATTCAACTTAAAAAAAGTGAAACTTTGAATTTAAATTATAGAATGCAAACCCAGTTTACAGATGTTTCTAATTTTGCGAGAGGATTGGTACTGAATAACTATAATGCCCTATTTTCTGGGAATCCTGATCTTGAAAATTCCTTATCTCACAATATCAATTTGTTTTATTACAGTTTTAATATGTTTAATTATACCAACGTATTTGCAAGACTCAGTTATAACAAAAGCATTGATAATATAAGGACGCAATCGTTATTTCAGCCAGGCAGTGTGATTAGAGTGTCTAATCCCTTTAATTCTTCTTTTGCCGATGAAAGCGTAACCGCTAACGGTCGTTTTCAACGGACTTTTGGTAAAATTCGCGCTTCTCTTCGAGGTAATTTTAATTACTCAAAGTTCAATCAATTTATTCAAGATCGCCGCAGTGAAAATGAGACGTTTACACAGACTTATCGCGCCCAAATTCGAACCAATTTCAGGACTGCACCCAACGTGGATTTAAGTTATCGCTATACCATTCAGGATAATAATTTAGGTCAAAACAGCACCAAATTTTTCACCAAAAGTCCTTCAATTGAAGTGGACGCTTTGATTTTAAAGTCCTTTACCTTCAAAACGGATTACTCATACAATGATTTTAGTGACGAGATTGGTACCATAAATACCTTTGAATTCTGGAATGCCTCGTTGGCCTATCGCAAGGACAAAGATTCAAAACTTGAATACGAATTGAGAGCAACAAATTTATTGGATACCCGCTCCCAAAACCAAAGCAGCGCTGGGAATATTTCAGTTAGTGCAACAGAGTATTTCATTCAGCCACGTTTCATTACTTTCCGCATCCGATTCGAATTGTAGGGATGAGACAAAAAGTTTAAAACATCTTTAATTCATAAATTAAAAGCTTTTTTTACAGCGGGTACGAGATTGATTTTTTCCCAAGTAAAGAGCTCAACGTTTAAGAGCTTTTTTTCGCCGTTTGGCCTGTAAAACACCTTTTCAACCGTTCGATTTTCGCGTCCCATATGTCCATAGGCAGCCGTCTCGCTATATATAGGAGCTCGCAGTTTGAGGCGCTTTTCAATGGCTGCGGGACGCAGATCAATGAGTTTAGTGATTTTTTGAGCAATCTCACCATCCGTAAGACTTATTTTAGAGGTACCATAAGTATTTACATAAATACCCATTGGCTCTGAAACACCAATGGCATAACTCACTTGGACAAGGATTTCATCACAAACTCCCGCAGCCACCATATTTTTGGCAATGTATCGCATGGCGTAGGCTGCTGAGCGATCTACTTTACTCGGATCTTTTCCCGAAAATGCACCACCGCCGTGGGCCCCCTTTCCTCCGTAAGTATCTACCACAATTTTACGGCCTGTAAGCCCTGTATCTCCGTGAGGACCCCCAATTACAAACTTTCCTGTAGGATTGATTTGGTAATTGATATCACTGTTAAAGAGCATTTGAGATTTTGTTGGTAGCTTAGCTATTACCCTGGGTATTAAGACGTTAATTAAATCCTTTTCAATCATTTTTAACATGGCTTTTTCATCCTCTAAAAATGGATCGTGTTGGGTTGAGATCACAATAGAATCAATGCGCATCGGGACATTGTCGTCATTGTATTCCAGCGTTACTTGACTTTTTGAATCGGGTCGCAAATAACAAATCTCTTTATTTTCACGTCTTAAAGCTGCAAGTTCTTTTAAAATGCGGTGTGACAGGTCTAGGGCCAAGGGCATATAATTCTCTGTCTCATTGGTGGCATATCCAAACATTATGCCCTGATCACCGGCACCTTGGTCTTCTGGGCTTGCTTTGTCTACCCCGCGATTTATATCTTCAGATTGTTCGTGAATGGTTGACAAAACACCACAAGAATTTCCATCAAACATATACTCCCCTTTGGTATAGCCAATTTTATTGATGGTGTTTCGCGCTATTTGCTGTACATCTAAGTATGTTTTGGATTTAACCTCACCAGCCAAGATCACTTGTCCAGTGGTTACCAAGGTTTCACAAGCCACTTTTGATTGTGGATCAAAGGCCAAGAAATGATCGATGATGGCATCGCTAATTTGATCGGCCACTTTATCAGGATGTCCTTCTGATACGCTTTCAGAGGTAAATAAATAACTCATGTTTTTAAAAGTTATGAGGAAAAAAGCTGCAACAAACTAAAGGGAAATATACTGCTTTAGCTTTTTTTAATGAGGTTGCAATCAGATCAAATTTGTCCTCTATATTGAGAGCAAATTTAATACATATTGTACTATTAAAAAAGTTTTATTGTAAAACAGCACAATAAAAGTTTAAATAAATACAGTATTTTTATCCTCCTATTTTTACAGAAATGATTCGTTTTTTAAGTTGTTTGTTTTGTCTTGTTTTTTGGTTTGGTTTATCTCAAGAAAAGCAGAGCAGTGGCTTCACCGATATCAATTATTTTCAAGGGTATATACCTCTACACAATCCCGATATACTACACTTGATTAAGGGCCGGCCTGAGGGTACTCTCATTGCATGGAATCGTCGCACTAATGGAGAAAAACAATGGCAAAGACGTTACAATTACCCAGATTATGGGGTTTCTTTTATGTTTCAAGATTTAAAAAATGACGTTCTTGGAAACACTTTAGGACTGTATGGACACTTTAATTTTTATTTTTTTAAGCGGCGAATGATGTTGCGTGTTGGGCAAGGGGTTATGCTGTCCACAAACCCCTATGATAAAAATTCAAATCCAAAAAATATTGCTTTTGGATCTCAGCTGTTGGTCAGTCCCTATATCATGCTAAATTACAAGAAGTCAAATCTAATAGGCCCTCTTGGTTTTCAATCTGGATTGATTTTCTTTCACGCTTCTAATGGAAATTTTAAAGCCCCAAACACAAGTATAAATACCATTTCTCTCAACCTTGGGCTTAATTACGACTTAGATGCAAAGCAAATGATTTACAACAAACCATTGGAAGAATACGAAATTCCTCAGAATTTTAAATTCAACCTTGTTTTTCGTTCCGGTGTCAATCAAATTAGTGCTGTTGGGAGTCCACAATATCCTTTTTATACATTTTCAGCTTATCTCCATAAACAAATTAATTTTTTTAGTGCCTTTCAGTTTGGTCTAGATGCCTTTTTTTCATTAGCACTGAAAGAAGAAATATACTATCGAAGCGTTGCATTCCCAGAGACACCCTCCGATCCTAATGCAGATTACCGCCGTGTTGGAACCTTTTTGGGATATGAATTGTTTATAAATAAATGGTCAGTTTTCGCTCAACTGGGCTACTATATTTACTATCCCTACGATTTTGAAGGTCGCTATTACAACAGGCTTGGTTTAAAATATTATTTTAGCGATCGTTGGTTTGGGGCTTTTTCTGTCAAATCTCATAGCGCCACTGCAGAATCGCTTGAGTTTGGAATTGGAGTGCGTTTTTAATTCTTCGTTATGTGATTTAAAGCGATATAAACCCACATCAAGCAGTTAATTAAACTATGAAACACTTTACTTACACTTTCCTTTTTCTTACAATTTTCGCTTGCGATCAAAACGATGCATGGGACTGTATTCAAACTTCTGGTCCTTTGGTAATTGAAGAATTAACGCTAGTACCTTTTGAAAAAATTCTTGTCAATCGCGACATTTCTTTGACCATTAAACAAGGAACGGATTATAAAGTTGATGTTGAAACTGGAGAAAACCTTATGGGTGATATTGAAATATCTGTTGTTGGAAAACAGCTTCAATTATCCGACAACAACCGCTGTAACTTGGTGAGAGATCACGGGCTTACCAAAATGACGGTAACAACGCCTTATCTCAATGAAATTAGGAGCAGCACACAATATTTAACGACATCAGAGGGAATTTTGAATTTTGAAAACTTGAATCTTATCTCTGAAAATTACAACTCAGATTTTATCAGCTCAGGTGACTTTAATTTGAACGTAAATTCTCAAACGCTTTCAATCATCGCTAATAATTTATCCGTTTTTAGAATTTCAGGCTCAACCGATTCCTTATCAGTTGAGTTTTTTGGAGGTGTTTGTGAATTTAAAGGAGATAATTTAATTGCTGAGCACATCAATATTTTTCAACGAAGCAGTCACGACATGCTATTAAATCCCCAACAATCTTTAGAAGGCGAGATCCGAAGTACAGGAAATGTTATCAGTGTTCACACCCCAGCCGTGGTAAATGTTGAGCAATTTTATACGGGACAATTACTTTTTTTAGATTGAAAAAATCATTTATTTGTGCTTGTTTGTCTAGTCATTTAATCCGCCTTTTCTTCAATATCACTTATTTTATATTTAAAACAGAAAAAAAAGAAGATTGAATTTTGTTTTGAAAAAAAAATATTTACTTTAGCGCAGCAATTAAAAAACAATGCAAAACATAAATTACACGTTTTATAACTGGTATTATTTCTTTTTTAACAAAAGAATCGAGGCCTAACACCTGTAATTTAAAAGTAAATTTCAACTGGAGTCTCGATGTTAACATCGAGATTTTTTTTTATGAGCAAAAAAGTCGCCATACAAGGAGTTCAAGGATCATTTCACCACTTGGTCTGTCAACGCTATTTTACAAGCGGTGTTGCCATTGAACCCCTGCTTACCTTCAAACAAGTTGTTGAGGCTTTGACTGCAAAAAAAGTGGATGCCGCTGTGATGGCTCTTGAAAATTCCATTGCAGGCTCTATCATTCCAAATTATGCCATGATTGACGCCAATGAATTGCATATTACAGGAGAGTATTATCTCGATGTACAACACAACCTTATGGCACTTACTGGCCAGAGTATTGCCCACATAAAAGAGGTCTATTCTCATCCAATGGCTTTGTTGCAATGTCAAGTATTTTTTGACAAGCACCCTCATATTAAACTGGTGGAAGACAGCGATACAGCCGAAGTGGCGCAAAGAATTCACAAACAGCAAATCAATGGAATTGCGGC
>PBQM01000083.1 GCA_002725015.1 Flavobacteriaceae bacterium
ATTAAGCAGCTAAAGCGTAGTTATTCTCGCCGTTTAAATGTTGGTATGGCCTTTAACGTGTTTCAATACCATCACACGACGTGCTTACAATCCCATAGATCCTGCTGTCAATACCAGTCGACCCCGCATTGTAATGTTTCCTTCAGAGAAGGTTGGCAAAGTTACAAAAAAACTTGTGTACCCACTTAAATCCCATTATTTTAGTGTCATTAAACGCCTTTATGAGCCTAAAGTTTGCCGTTATCAAAGAGCGAAAATCACCCCCAGATCGGCGGGTGGTGCTCACACCAAAAGCCTGTAAAACTCTCCTAGACAGCCATCCAGAAGCTTCTGTGGTGGTAGAGCCCTCTGAAATTCGCGCCTTTTCAGATGCAGAATATAAAAGCCTTGGGCTGGAGGTTGAAAACGACATCATTACTGCCGATGTGATGATTGGGGTCAAAGAGGTACCCATTGAGGCCCTTATTCCCAATAAAAGCTATTTCTTTTTTAGCCACACCATTAAAAAACAGCCCTATAATCGCAAACTGTTGCAGGCCGTTTTGGCTAAAAATATCACCCTTTACGACCACGAAACATTGGTAAATGACAAATACCACCGCCTTATTGGTTTTGGCTATTATGCAGGGCTTGTTGGCGCCTATAATGCCCTGCGCACCATTGGTAAAAAATTCAATTGTTTTGCACTTCCCAAGGCCAGCGAACTCAAGGACCGTTATGAGTTGGAGGCCGCGCTCAAAGGCATAGAATTACCGCCCTTAAAAATTGTTTTGACTGGCAGTGGTCGGGTCGGGCAGGGGGCCAAAGAAATATTGGATTTTATGCAAATCAAAGAACAGACGGTACAAGCCTTTTTAGAAGAAAGCCACTCAGAACCCGTTTATGTGCAATTGGATGTTTTAGATTATGCCATAAGACGCGATGGCACTGAAGCTACAAAAACAGATTTTTTTAAGAATGCTCAGGCCTATAAGTCTAGTTTTTCAAGCTTTACTGAAGTGGCAGATGTTTTTATTGCCGGCCATTTTTATGGGAAAGGGGCGCCCTATTTTTTTAGCAGGGCCGAGGCCAAAGCAGCTGCCTTTAAGTTGGCAGTGGTGGCCGATATCAGCTGTGATATCGATGGCCCTGTGGCTTGTACCATTAGACCTTCTAGCATTGCCGATCCCATATATGGCTATGACCCTCATGGCGAATGTGAAACAGATTATAAAAATCCTGGAGCCGTGGCGGTTATGGCGGTGGACAATCTCCCCTGTGAGTTGCCACGCGATGCCAGTGAAGGTTTTGGCGATACTTTTGTAAAATCCATCATCCCCGCTTTTTTTAACGGCGACAAAGACGGCATTCTCAGCCGCGCAAAAATGACGGAAAATGGAAAGCTCACCGCTGCTTTTTCATATTTGCAGTCTTATGTGGAGGGCTTGGAATAAACCCATAAAAAAACCTCTCCAAATGGAAAGGTCTTTTCGTAAAAAAATAATGTTTTTTTAAATATTAGAGAACTCTAACATTTACTGCATTCATGCCTTTTCTACCTTCTTTTAATTCAAACTCAACGGCGTCGCCTTCATTGATCTCATCAATCAATCCAGTGACGTGCACAAAGTGCTCTGTGTCTGAATCTTCTTCTGTAATGAATCCAAATCCTTTGGATGCGTTGAAGAATTTTACTGTTCCGTTTTTCACTATGATATATTTAATTTAAAAAAGCAAAGGTAAACTTATAAATAGCAAATTACCTAATTATTATGTTAATATACTCCTAAATGTAAATTTTAGAAGTTTAAAACCAGCTGATTAGTTAATAAATCCTCGAGGGTTTCTCGCTTTCGAATCAGATGGTTCTGTTTGTTATACCACAAGACTTCTGCGGGTCTGTAACGAGAATTGTAATTGCTGGCCATTACAAAACAATAGGCGCCCGCATTGTGAAATGCCAAAATATCGCTTTCATTGATCTCATTAATGCGGCGGTTGCTGGCAAAGGTATCGGTCTCACAAACATAGCCCACTACGGAGTAAAACCTGGGTTTACCATTTGGATTTGAAATATTTTCAATATGGTGTTGGGCCCCATAAAGCATGGGACGGATAAAGTGATTGAATCCAGAGTCTACTTGGGCAAATACTGTGGAGGTGGTTTGTTTGATGCCATTGACTTGGGTTAAAAAATAGCCAGACTGACTGACTAAAAACTTTCCTGGCTCAAAGGCCAGGGTCAGGGGTTTCCCATAATCCTCACAAAACAAATTAAAACGCTGGCTGAGTTTTTTACCCAACTCTTCTATGTTTGTTTCAAAGTCATCGGGGGTGTAGGGAACTTTAAAACCAGAGCCAAAGTCTATAAATTCTAGCTTTTTAAATTGTTTTGCCGCTGCAAATAAGATTTCACTGGCCTGTAAGAATACATCGATATCTAAAATATCACTTCCAGTATGCATATGAATCCCATTGATGGTCATTTGGGTATTTTCTACAATGCGCAACAAAAGCGGCATTTGATGGATGGAAATCCCAAACTTAGAATCGATATGCCCCACAGATATATTGCTGTTTCCCCCGGCCATGATGTGCGGATTGATGCGAATACAAACAGGGGTATTGGGCTGTTTATGACCAAATTGTTCCAAAAGCTCTAGGTTGTCAATGTTGATTTGGACCCCCAAAGCTGCCACACTTTCCAATTCTCTTAGAGACACCCCATTAGGGGTATAGATGATATTTTCAGCGGTAAATCCTGCTTTTAAACCCAATTGTACTTCTTGAATAGAAACGGTGTCAAGTGCAGCCCCCAATTTTGAAATAAATTTTAGAATAGAAATATTGGTCAAAGCTTTGGCCGCATAGTGGATTTTTAATTGTGAAATCTCCTTAAATGCCGCTGTCAATCGGTTGTATTGGGCTTCTATTTTATGAGCGTCGTATACATAAACGGGGCTTTTATAAGTTTCGGCTATTTGCAATAGGGTTTCTGCTGTCATAAAATTTATTTTAAGTGCCAAAACTATTTTATAAGCTTTACTAAACCATAAAAATATCAAAATTACTAGTATATTTACACAAAATGTTAAATATTAAACAATTTGAAAACCATTGCTGCTTGTGTCCAAGACATTTTACAGTCGAGACCCTTTTTAGAAGAAGCCCTGTCCAGAGAAATTATCAATTTTTCAGCCTTGGCCAAAGATCTGAACCCCAGCATCGCTGAAATGCTGCACAAACCGGTTAAAGACGGTGCCATTACCATGGCATTAAGACGCTATCTACCGCCTTTGAGTCAACAGAAACAACAAAATATAAAGCAGGTCTTTAAAAACTTAGGCGACATCACATTGCGTTCAAATCTTACAGATTTTACCTTTCAAAATTCCAAAACACTCATTCAAAACCACTCTGCTATTTTAGGAGAAATTGGCGCCGACCGACAGCTTTTTTATGCCTTTACAAGAGGAATTTTTGAAAGCAATATCATTATTTCCAGTTCTCAAAAGCAGCGCATTCAAACACTGTTTAAAAATGAAACTCAAATTGGAATTCAAGACAAGCTTTCTGCCATCAGTATAAATTTGCCGGCTGGCAATTCTAAAATTGTGGGGCTATACTATCAAATATTTAAGCGATTGGCTTGGGAAAATGTCACGGTTTACGAAGTCGTATCTACCACCAATGAGTTTACCATTTTGGTTCAAGACCACTTGATTGATAGGGCTTTTTCGGTGATCAAGGGCCTTAAAACACAACATTTCTTATAAACAAACCTTGTTAAAAATCAGCCCTAAAAAATATTGCTAATGCGGCTGGGGTTAGTTATTTTTGTTGCTTAAAATTTTTGGGTTTAGTTCCCCTTCAATCTAATTGACAAAAAAATGAATTTACACGAATACCAAGCCAAAAACATTCTCAGCCAATTCGGCGTTAAAATACAACGTGGCAGCGTGGCCACAACGCCAGAAGCAGCTGTAGCCGCCGCCAAACAGCTCACTGAAGAAACGGGGACTGGCTGGCATGTGATCAAAGCCCAAGTTCATGCGGGGGGTCGCGGTAAGGGCGGTGGTGTAAAATTGGCCAAATCTTTGGATGAAGTCCGAAGCATTGCCGATGCCATTCTTGGGATGCAGCTCATTACCCCTCAGACATCCGCCCAGGGAAAGACTGTACACCAAGTTTTGGTAGCAGAGGATGTTTATTATCCTGGCCCTACAGAAACTGATGAGTTTTATATATCTGTGCTGCTCAACAGAGCGACAGGGCGCAATATGATTATGTATTCGACAGAAGGGGGTATGGACATTGAAGCGGTGGCAGAGGAAACACCAGAGCTTATATTTACTGAAGAAATTGATCCCGCCACTGGGCTTATGCCTTTTCAAGCCAGACGGGTGGCCTTTAATTTAGGGCTTTCTGGTGCGGCCTTTAAGGACATGACCAAGTTTGTCAAAGCCCTTTATACGGCCTACACCAAATCTGATGCCTCCTTATTTGAAATCAACCCTGTTTTAAAAACCTCGGATGAGAAAATTATGGCCGTAGATGCCAAAGTTACCATAGACGACAACGCTCTTTACAGGCACAAAGATTATTTAGAACTCAGAGACATTCGCGAAGAAAACCCCATTGAGGTAGAGGCTGGAGCGCTGGGCCTGAATTACGTCGATCTTGACGGCAATGTTGGTTGCATGGTCAACGGTGCAGGATTGGCCATGGCCACCATGGATTTAATCAAACAGGCCGGTGGAGATCCTGCCAACTTTTTGGATGTTGGGGGCACTGCAGATGCCGCTAGGGTGGAAGCCGCTTTTAGAATTATTTTAAAGGATCCAAGTGTCAAGGCTATTTTAATCAATATTTTTGGTGGAATTGTACGCTGTGATCGCGTGGCTCAGGGGGTGGTAGACGCTTATAAAAACATGGGTGATGCCATACAAGTTCCCATTATTGTACGTTTGCAAGGCACCAACTCAGACGTCGCCAAAGCCCTGATCGACAGTTCTGGACTCGATGTTCAAAGCGCTGTAGAATTTCAAGAGGCAGCAGACAAGGTACAAGCGGTATTGGCCTAAGCACAAAACTTTTATAAAATATAATTTCAGGGGGGGGCTCGGGATTTTTTAGGTCTTTAAGACGGCCAACTTCTTTTTATATTCTGTGATTTGGTCCCTAAATTTGGCCGCCATGATAAAATCCAATTCTTTAGCGGCGGCTTCCATCAGTTTTCGACTGTCTCTTATTTTTTGTTCCAATTCTGGTTTTGTGAGATAAGCACTTTCAGTTTCAGCGGCCTTTAGGGCTTCTTGCTCATAGTAATAACTGCTGACCGAATTTTGAGTCAAGGCATTGTCCAGGCTTTTGTTGAGGGCTTTGGGTTTGACGTTATGCGCCCTGTTATAGGCCATTTGTTTTTTGCGACGGTAGGCAGTTTCGTCCATGGTTTTTTGCATGCTTTTTGTAATTTTATCGGCATACATAATGGCTTTGCCATTGAGGTTTCTAGCGGCCCGCCCCACGGTCTGCGTCAAAGAGCGTTCAGACCGTAAAAACCCCTCTTTGTCAGCATCTAAAATAGCCACTAATGAGACTTCAGGCAAGTCCAATCCCTCGCGCAGTAAATTTACACCCACCAAAACATCAAATAAACCTTTACGCAAATCTTGCATGATTTCCACCCGCTCCAAGGTATCTACATCACTGTGAATATAACGGCAGCGGATTTGGATACGACTTAGATATTTGGTCAGTTCTTCCGCCATGCGCTTGGTCAGTGTGGTGACCAACGTCCGCTCGTCTTTTTCAATGCGCTGTTGTATTTCTTCGATCAAATCGTCAATTTGATTCTCGCTGGAACGCACCTCAATCACTGGATCTAGAAGTCCAGTGGGCCGAATGACTTGTTCAACATACACCCCTTGGGTTTTGTTTAATTCATAGTCTGCAGGGGTGGCACTCACATAGAGTACTTGGTTTTGTAAACTTTCAAATTCTTCAAATTTTAGGGGGCGATTGTCCATGGCTGCAGGCAATCTAAAGCCGTATTCTACCAAGTTCTCTTTTCGACTGCGATCGCCGCCATACATGGCGTGTACTTGTGAAATGGTGACATGGCTTTCATCCACCACCATCAGAAAGTCTTCTGGGAAGTAGTCCAACAAGCAAAATGGTCGGGTTCCTGGGGCACGGCCATCTAAGTATCTTGAGTAGTTTTCAATACCAGAGCAATAGCCCAGTTCTCGAATCATTTCCAGGTCAAATTCGGTGCGCTCTTTTAGGCGTTTGGCTTCCAAATGTTTACCAATGTCTTTAAAATAGTCGTATTGTTTGACCAAATCGTCTTGAATGTCTTTGATGGCACTTTGTAAGATATCAGGGGAAGTAACAAACATATTTGCCGGATATATATTGACAGTTTCATAAGACTCTATAAGGCTGTTGTCGTTGACATTAAAAGCCTCAATAGCTTCAATTTCATCTCCAAAAAAATGAATGCGAAACCCGTAGTCGGCATAGCTGGGAAATACATCTAAGGTATCGCCTTTAATTCTAAAGTTTCCATGGTTAAATTCTCCCTCAGTTCTGGCATATAAACTCTGCACCAATTTGTGCAACAGGGCGGTCCTCGAAATCACTTGGTTGGTTTTTAAAACGATCACATTTTTTTGAAACTCCACTGGATTTCCAATTCCATATAGACAAGATACAGAGGCGACCACAATCACATCTCTGCGGCCAGAGAGCAGAGAAGAGGTGGTACTCAGCCGTAATTTCTCAATTTCTTCGTTGATGGAGAGGTCCTTTTCGATATAAGTTCCGGTAACAGGAATATAGGCCTCGGGTTGGTAATAATCATAATAGGACACAAAATATTCCACTGCATTTTCTGGGAAGAACTGCTTAAATTCAGAGTACAATTGCGCTGCCAGGGTTTTGTTGTGTGCCAAAACCAGCGTTGGACGCTGAACTTCTTGAATGACATTGGCCACCGTAAATGTTTTACCAGAACCGGTGACCCCCAACAGCGTTTGAAACCGCTCTTTGGCCTCAATTCCATCCACCAATTCTTGAATGGCTTGGGGTTGATCTCCGGTGGGATTAAAATCAGATAAAAGTTTAAAACGCATGCTGTAAAATTACGCCAATCTCTGCTTTGTTGCAACGGCCTTGGCTTTATTTTAGTTATTTGGTTTTCAATAGTTTAAATATACCCAACCACTGCGGGGTTTATAGTCGGTTTCATTCAAATACAACACATAGAAATAAGTTCCAACAGGTGCTGTTTCAGAGCCAGTATTGGAGCCTCGGTTTGATTTGCCGTTCCATTTGTTGTTGTTGTCGCCTTCAAAAATAAGGGTGCCATAGCGGTTGTAAATATGAAGTTTATGATTGGTAAAAACATCATAAAGGCCTTGAATGTCAAAGATGTCATTGATGCCATCTCCGTTGGGAGACAGCCCTTGCGGTATGACAATGTCGCAACCTTCCACACTCAATTCAACTTCAATCGTTGCACTGTTATTGGTTTCGCTAATTTCAGTAACAATTCCACTGCCATCTCCAAGATCATCGACAACCGCTACAATTTCAAACGCTTCAGCCACTGAATCGTCAATCTCAATTTCTATATAATCAGTGGCAATCCCGCCAATGGGAATTATTTGATGGGTTACACTTTGAGCGATAAGAGAATTTTCTATATAAAATGCAATGGGGGTTCCCATGGGCAAGTCATCCGTTGAATTAGCATTTAAAATACTGTATTCCAGTCCTATGGTTCTGGAAAAGCAAGTTGTATCTGCCTTGTCAGCCAATTGAATTGTAGCATCTGGCAGCTGGCTGTTCAGGACTGTAATGATGTTATTCACCATGACCAAATCCTGTCCAGAAGTCAATTCAATACTGGCATAACTATCTCCAATATTGATGGTATTTTGAATGTCATAGACATCGATGTCCATATTGTGCATGCCAAAGGAGGCTGTAAAACTATTGCTGCCATTGAAGGCATTGTTGGCGGGGTTTAAAGGCGGGTTGCTCAATAAATAGCCATTCATTCTCAAGGATTCATTGACGGATAAGCTCACATCGCCCTCCCAAGCAATAAACCCAATTTTGGCACCTTCAACATCCAAAACATTGAGATTTTCTAAAGTTATATTGATGGAGTTGGGCACTGCTTGCAATCCATCATAAACATTGATTTGATTCAGTGGTAGATTTAAATCTTCATAAATTATGACCATGGCCCAACCAGCGAAATTGGTACCACTTAAACAATAGGCTTCGGAGGTGTTAATTTGATTCAAATCACTAAGGGTATACAGGCCATTTCCTTGGCTTAAAACCAGTTCAGTAATGTCTGAAAAAGCTGCAAAAAACTGCCGGTTGCTGTCCAAACTGTGCGTAAAAATGCGATCTGCATTTATGGAAAAACCATTGAGCGTGGTTTCAAAATCTCCAGTTCCAGAGCCCGCCCAATACAAATAAGCAGCCACAACTGTTTGGTCGGCTAGCAGGTTGAGTTCAGCGGATGAACTCTCTAGTATGCTACAATCTGAGTAGACCCCATTTTCAATCAAATTCAGTGTATTTCCCAGGGCGGTGTAGTCATAACGGCCGTTGTGCTGTTCAAACAATGCAATAGATTGGGCAAAGTTTTTTGATGCTGAGAATACAAAGCAATAAAAAAATAATCTAGCTAAAGCACTCATTCAACTTAGCGTTTAAGGGTAAAGTGTCCCCTAAAGATACGATTATCATTCAACTCAATATAAAACCAATAATCAGACGTTGGCATTGGATTGCCGTTGTAGGTTCCATCCCATCCAAGGCTGTTGTATGATAATTCTTTGAGCAATTTCCCGTAACGGTCAAAAATATAAATTTTACTTCCCGCTTGGCTGGGCGTATTGATGCCATAAACATGCCAAGAATCGTTATAACCGTCATCGTTTGGCGTAAAGAAATTAGGAAACCCAATGACTGAAATAATTTGATCGGCAATCCCACAATTATTTTTATCACGCACATAGACGGTGTGGAAGCCAGGCGTTACGTTATAAAAAGTATTATCGTCTTGATAGGGTCCAAGCACATCATCCAATGCATATTCGTAATCGCCTTCCCCCGTGGCAATGACCGTCACGGTATTGTTGGCACTTACGTCGTTGATTTCAATGCTCTCTATGGTTGCAATATTTGAATTGACTATGGTGATGCTCTTGGTTTGTGTACAGCCGTTGGCGTTGGTTACTGTAACTGTATAGGTCCCCCCTTGACTGATCTCAATTTCGTCGGATGTTTGGCCGCTAGACCATAAGAATGAAAAGTCTGAGGGATTCCCAATGATTCCACTGTCTATAAAGACCGGTGGTGAATTGGAATCTATACAAAAAAACGTCTCGTCGCCTTGGTCTAGCTGTGGAAGCTCAAAAACGCTAAGGTTGAGTTCGTTTACACCATAACATTGATTGTTGTTTTCAATGCGCGCAAAGATGGTTTGGTTGTAAGCAATGGTGTTTGTAAAGTTTTGACCCAGGGAATTTTGTTCCAACAGCGCATCTTGATAGGTTTCATAATATTCAAGGTTGTAATCGGCGGGCAATCCAGAAAGAATTGTAGGGGTGGCTGTGCTGAGGTTGAACAGCGCAAATCCATCTTCGATGCCGTCATCATCACAAGTTGTCAAACTGGCATCCAGTCCAGATGTTAAACTGACATCGAGGGTCAGTTCAGAGATATTAAAACAGCCAGAATTGTCGTCAATTACTTGGGCGTAAAGTGTTTGTGGATTGCTTGTATTGGTAAAGCCAGCGGCTGTAATTTCATCTGTAGAGTTTTCAGCATTGTCAAAAGTTAGATAGAATCTGATGGTTCTGTCAGGACTGGCCCCAGAGAGTGTAGCATTGGCCTCACTCAAATTAAAAGTAGTCAGGCCATCATTGGTTCCATCTTCATCACATTGAATAAGATTGGCATTTAAGGCCTGAGGAATGGCGTAAACATTCACTGTAAATTCAGTGGTATCAAAACAATCGGTTTTTAGGTTGTTTTGGAGGCGTACAAAAATTTG
>PBQM01000084.1 GCA_002725015.1 Flavobacteriaceae bacterium
TAAATCTTAGTTAAACAAAATCTTTGTAGTGAAGATATTTGTTATTTTTGTTTTAAAGATTTTTGACATGAACCTAAACTTCAATAAAAACGAAGACCACAACAAACTTCTCTTATCTGACTTGCGCAAGCGTTATGTAAAAGTCAAGCTCGGTGGTGGTGCTTCAAAAATTGAAAAACAGCATGCCAAGGGTAAAATGACAGCTCGGGAGCGCATTGATTACCTTTTAGATTCCAAGTCTAAATCCCTTGAAATTGGCGCTTTTGCTGGGGATGGAATGTATTCAAAGCACGGTGGATGCCCCTCAGCAGGGGTCATTGTCAAAATTGGCTACGTCTCAGGACGTCAATGCATTGTAGTAGCCAATGATGCTACGGTCAAAGCTGGTGCATGGTTCCCAATAACTGCAAAAAAGAATTTAAGAGCCCAAGAAATTGCCATCGAGAACAAACTTCCTATTCTGTATCTTGTGGACTCTGCTGGGGTATATTTACCCATGCAAGACGAGATATTTCCAGACAAAGAACACTTTGGTCGAATTTTTAGAAATAATGCTCAAATGAGCAGTTTAGGGATCACCCAAATTTCAGCCATTATGGGCAGTTGTGTGGCCGGTGGTGCCTACTTACCAATAATGAGTGACGAGGCCATTATCGTTGATAAAACAGCCAGTATATTCTTAGCTGGCAGTTACCTGGTCAAGGCAGCCATAGGAGAAAATATTGACAATGAAACCCTAGGAGGTGCCACTACACACTGTGAAATTAGTGGGGTCACCGATTATAAAGCTAAAAATGACAAAAATGCGCTGGATAAGATAAAATCCATTATGGCTAAAATTGGAGCCACTGAAACCGCTGGATACAATCGTGAAAAAGCCGTAAAGCCGAAAGAAAACCCAGATGACATTTTTGGTATACTTCCACATTCCAGAGCAGAACAATACGATGCTTATGAAATCATAAAGCGATTGGTCGATAAGTCTGAATTTGATGAATACAAAGCTGGCTATGGAAAGACAATTATTACGGCTTATGCCAGAATCGATGGTTGGGCTGTTGGTATTGTTGCGAACCAACGTAAATTGGTAAAAACAAAAAGTGGTGAGATGCAATTTGGAGGCGTCATATACAACGACAGCGCTGACAAAGCAACCCGTTTTATCGCGAATTGTAATCAGAAGAAAATCCCATTACTTTTTTTACAAGACGTGACTGGGTTTATGGTAGGCAGTAAAAGTGAACACAGTGGAATCATTAAGGATGGAGCCAAAATGGTCAACGCTGTTAGCAACTCAGTAGTGCCCAAATTTACGGTGATCATTGGAAACAGCTATGGCGCCGGGAATTATGCCATGTGTGGAAAAGCTTACGACCCCAGATTGATTGTGGCATGGCCATCAGCTGAGCTGGCAGTGATGAGCGGTAATAGCGCCTCCAAAGTTTTACTTCAAATCGAGACTGCAGCGCTAAAAAAACAGGGGCAAAAAATTTCAGAACAACAGGAAGCTGAATTGTTATCCAGTATCAAGGATAAATACGATGCGCAAGTATCTCCCTATTATGCAGCAGCCAGACTCTGGACAGATGCAGTAATTGATCCGATAGAAACCCGAAATTGGATCAGTATGGGGATTGAAGCGGCCAACCATGCGCCAATCAAAAAAGATTTCAATTTAGGACTGATTCAAGTTTAATAAATCCACTGTTTTCTTCCTCTGAATTTTTCCAGAACTTGTCTCTATGAAATTGGGGATAAAGTAAATGACTTTGGGACGTTTTAAAGGATCTATTTGATGCCAATCAAGTTCTAATTTCTTTTCTTCCCCTTCAATAATCAACACCACTTTTTGACCGAGTATATCATCTGGAATAGCGCTGATAAAAAACCGATTTTTTAATTGGGTTTTAAGTTGCTTCTCCAGCGCCTCAGGTTGAATTTTTACCCCCGCTGAATTGATGATATTGTCATGGCGTCCCAACCATATAAAGGTAGATTTAGAAGAGAGTAAAATCACATCATTGGTAGTTAATTTTTCAGGATTGATCAAGGGCGCAGAAACCACCAGACAACCGCGCTGGTCCTGTGCGATTTCTATACCTGGTAAAACCTTAAAAAAAACATCTCCCAAGGACAGGTTCTTGGCCGCAATATGACTCAGTGTTTCGGTCATCCCAAAAGTTTCAAAAACCGCTGTATCTAGACCTTTTACTTTTGAAGCCAATTCCTCAGATACCATCGCCCCACCTACCAATAGAGTTTTAATTTGGTTGATATTTAAAAATGAATTTTGAAGTTGCAAGGGGACCATAGCCGAAAGATCGTAGGTCTTTGCTTTTATATTTTCCAGCGGGGATGAGCTGGGTTCAATAACATCTAACTTTAAGCCCGACACCCATGAACGTACAAACATCATCTTGGCAGCGATAAATGAAAACGGCAAACAGCACAAGGCTGAATTTCCAGCAACTAAACCAAAATAAGCGGCTGTGGCTATTGCAGAGTTGATAAATGAGACCTTTGGAAGTCTAATTACTTTTGGATTTGAAGTTGTGCCTGAGGTTTGTATTGAAATAGAATCGGAATCGTTAAGCCAGTCAGACATAAAATTCCCCAAATATGCTTGATTTTTAGAGCCTTCCGCAATATAATTCACAGCTAAAGTTTTAAACGCTCTGGCATCAAAGTGTTGGTTATTCAACCTAAAAAGAGGGTGTGGATTTTTATAATTAGCTGAATATTCCAATCGATCGCTTGTTAATCATTGATGAGCTTACCAAATAATTTTTCTCTCCAATTGACCCAGTTGTATTTTTTTGAAAACACATACAAGACAAGTGGATATATTATAAATACGGGAATAAACACCTCGAACCCTGCCACAGAAGGATCTGATGTGTCTTTAAGCAATGAATTGGTTTGAAATGCCGTCCAGTCTGCGGTCACAAGGATGGAAGCCACTAAATTATTAGCAGCATGAAAACCCAAAGCCAATTCAAGACCCTCATCCATTAGGGTCATAATACCCAACAAAAAACCGGTCCCAATATAATGGACCAAAAGAATGTACCCTAACTTATCTATTTCAGGGTTGGCCAAATGCATGGCACCAAACACCACAGAGGTAATGACCAAAGGCAACCAACGGTTTTTGGTTAAGACAGCCAGACCTTGCATCCAGTAGCCTCTAAATAAATATTCTTCAAAACTAGTTTGTAAAGGCACGAGAATAAGGGCAATAATTACAAGAATGACAAAGGGAACCAATTCGAAATTGTAACTGTAATTCTCAGGGTTTGTAAAATATTCAATACCAATAAAAAAAACAGTAAAGACAGCCCATAATATAAATGCAAACCAGAAACGACCCCAGTCAATCTTTTTTCTGGAGGTGGTCAAACTTACAAGACTTTGTCTGTGTAAAACCCGGACTGTAAAAAATACCGCCAACAGACCCCCAACATAAGTTAAAAGCATTAAAAATAAATTTAAATTCGAATCCAGTATTCCCAATATTTCATAAGGGTCTTCCATGGCAGTTATTGGAGTTTCAGCTGCGAATACTTTCAGCATAACGGCAATTGTAAGTGGAATTTGGCCCACGACAATGCCTGCGACAATAATTAGAAGTCCTAATAGATACAACCACCAATCATTTTCAATTTTAAATGCTTGTTTTAAATACATAATTTTAAAAATTTATTTTCCATTTATATTGAGGCTCGTAAGCCAATTTTCCATTTTTAATTTCCAAAGGGGCGTTGACATTGTTTGTGAACAAAGTACCAGTCCCCAATCCCTGTGGACATTTTACATTTAATTGATAAGTCCACTGTGCAATGGCATTTAAACCAATATTACTTTCTAACGCACTAGTCACCCACCATCCAATAGATTGGGATTCTGCGATGTCAATCCAAGATTGACTGCCTGAAAACCCTCCAACTAGCGCAGGTTTTAGAATGATATATTGGGGATTGATTGTTTGTAGCATTTGACGGCGTTTTGTTACACTATAAATTCCTATAAGCTCTTCATCTAAAGCAATGGGCAATGGACTCTCTTTACAGAGCTTAGCCATGGCATCAACTTGGCCAGATCTGATAGGTTGTTCGATGGAGTGTAATTGTAAATCCGAAAGGCGTTTTAATTTTTCCAAGGCTTCATTGGCAGAAAATGCACCATTGGCATCAACTCGTATTTCAATAGTGTCGGCGTCATATTCTTCTCTAATGGATTGAATTAAAGCAAATTCTGTAGCGAAATCAAGAGCGCCAATCTTAATTTTTACGCAGTCAAAACCAGATGCTAAAATGGAATAAATCTGGGTTTTCATAAAGTTCGTATTCCCCATCCAAACCAAACCATTTATAGGAATTGCTGCCTTTCCTTTAGTGAATTTCGAAGGAAATAAAACAAAAGGTTCATCGGATTTAAAATCTAAAAGGGCTGTTTCTAAACCGAATTGGATGGCTGGAAACTCTGTTAATTCATCCATTAGAGTTTCAAAACCCAAATGAATGTTTTTACAAACCCAGTCCAGTTTTGCTTCAAAATCCGGTCGATCATCACAACTTAAGCCCGGAAACATTGCGCATTCTCCAATGCCACTTTTTTGTGCATCCGAGACTTTTATAAACCATGTATCCTTAAAAGTTAAGACCCCTCTTGAGGTACCACTTGGATTTTTAAATTTTAATTTATATTTGAAAAATACAGCCTTCATTTAAAAAATTAAAGACTGTGATGCAATTGTTCTATTACCAGAACAGAGGCAAACAAAAGAGACATGGCGAAAGTTGATAAGGCTACCAATTTTAAATGGGGATCAAAACGCTCAGGGTTTATGATGCTGTAAACGATTTTAAGATGCAATAAAAGAGGGATAAAAGCTATCCAACTAAAAATCATAATATTTGAAAAAGACATGACTGTTTGAAAAACAATCATAAGAACAATGGCAATAAGAATGAGTAAGAAGTGATAGACTTTAGCGTTCTTTCGGCCCATATAACCAGCGAGAGTATTTTTATTTGATTTCTTATCCGATTCTAAATCTCGCATATTGTTCAAATTCAAAACAGCAGCGCTTAAAAGACCTACAGCAGATGCCGGAAATAACAAGCGGAAGTCAATTTGCTTGGAAAACAAAAAGAAGGTTCCGAAGACGCTTAAGAGGCCAAAAAATAAAAATACCATTAAATCTCCAAGAGCCCTGTAGCCATAGGCAGAATTTCCTACAGTATATGATATGGCCGCATAAATTGAAAGCGCCCCTAAAAACACAAAAATCAAAGATGTAAAAAGCTGTTCAAGACCAAAAGAAACCCAAATTAGCGCAATTGAAAGCGATGCACTTATAAAAGCATTTAAAATAACTGCAAACCGCATTTGCTTTGGAGTTACCGCTCCGCTTTGCAAAGCTCTTTCTGGTCCAATTCGATATTTATTGTCAGTGCCTTTAACACCATCCCCATAATCATTGGCTAGGTTGGATAACACTTGAAAGCTCAGCGTGGTTAAAATAATGAGAATAAAAATTGAACTGTCAAAACTTCCTGAGAAATAGGCATAACTAGAGCCCACAACGGCACCAGAAATTGAGAGTGGTAATGTACGAAGGCGTGAGGCCGATATCCAAGTTTTTAAACCAGCCATATCAGGGGATCCATTTTTTATTAAATTTTGGAGAGCGCTTTTCCAAAAAAGCATCTCTGCCTTCCTTAGCTTCGTCTGTCATATAAGCCAATCGTGTGGCCTCACCAGCAAAAACTTGTTGACCGACCATGCCGTCATCCGTCAGGTTCATGGCAAACTTTAACATTTTAATTGAAATTGGCGATTTTTGTAAAATTTCTTGAGCCCATTTAAAGGCTGTATTTTCCAAATCTTTGTGGGGAACCACCGCATTGACCATTCCCATCTCAAAAGCCTCTTGCGCGGAATAATTTCTACCCAAAAAGAAGATTTCTCTGGCCTTTTTCTGACCCACCATTTTGGCCAGATAAGCAGAGCCGTAGCCACCGTCAAAACTGGTTACATCCGCGTCAGTCTGTTTGAAAATAGCATGCTCTTTGCTGGCAAGTGTTAAATCACAAACAACGTGCAAACTATGACCACCACCAACCGCCCAACCAGGAACCACTGCAATGACTGCTTTTGGCATAAAACGAATCAAACGCTGAACTTCAAGTATGTTTAGGCGATGGTAACCATCTTTTCCAACATAACCTTCTTTACCTCTGGCTTTTTGATCGCCCCCACTGCAAAATGAATATACACCATCTTTTTTGGAAGGACCTTCAGCACTTAACAAAATAACTCCAATTGAATGGTCTTCGTTAGCGTCCTGAAAGGCTTCTATAAGCTCTGTTGTAGTTTGAGGTCTAAAGGCATTTCTAAGCTCAGGTCGATTGAAAGCAATCCGAGCTACACCCTGACATTTTTTATAGGTGATATCGCTAAATTCTCGGACAGTTGTCCATTGAATAGATTTCATAGCTTCGCGTTTTTTGTTACTAGATAAATACCATCACTTTCTAGTCGAATGAGCCGTTTTTTGTAAAGGGTACCCACCGCTTTTTTAAAACTTTTTTTACTCATTTGAGCCAATGTTTTGATTGTCTCTGGGGAAGATTTATCAGTCACATCCAAATATCCATTGTGGTCGTTAATTAAGTCCAGCAAAGCCATAGCGCTAGGCTCAATATTTCTATACCCCATTTTCTCCAAGCTAATATCAATTTTGTTGCCGGGTCTTATTTTTTTAACAACTCCCTTTAATTTATCACCAACACTCAAATCTTTAAAAATAGCGTCCTTAAAAACAAGACCCAAATGTCGGTTGTTGACAATAACATTCATTCCAATTTCAGAGGGATGAGAAACAATTAAGTCTACCTCATCGTAAAGTTTTACCGTCAATTCTGAATTGTCTAAAAATCGGTTGGTTTTGCTAGAGGCAACCAAACGGTCAGTTTTTTCGTCCAGGTAGCAATACACAAGATACCACCCTCCTTTGATCATTTTATAGGCTTGTTCTTTGAATGGGCAAAAAAGTTCCTTTAGCAGGCCCCAATCCAAAAATGCACCATATTGATTAATTGCATTACAACGCAGCAATGCAAAGTCACCTTTTTGGATGTAGGGTGTATCCGTGACTGCTACCAGGCGTTCTTCGTTATCGAGATAGACAAAAACATCAATAGAGGCATCAATCTCAAAGTCATTGGGAACATAGCGGTTTGGCAACAAAACTTCATTGTCCTCATCATCCCCTAAAAACAAACCTGGATCTGTATCTCTTAAGATTTTTAAGTTGTTGAATCGACCAATTTCAATCATATGACAAAGGTAAGCATATTCACTTAATATTTACTTTTAAAAAGCCTACAGAAAGTTAAAGTTTTTTATAATTTTACGGGGATGAAAAACTTTAGACTCTTAATTAATTGTAAAGATCAAGCTGGTATTATTGCGGCGACTACAAATTTTATCTCAAAATGTGAGGGGAATATCAACTATGTTGACCAACATGTTGATCTTCAACAAGGCGTATTTTTTATGCGGTTAGAATATACACTTGAGAATACTAAAATTGGAAAAGAGGAATTTGTAAGAAGTTTTAAATCTGAGGTGGGAAGTTTATTTGATATGAATTGGGAACTATCCGATTCAGAATCGCGTTTAAAAATGGCTCTTTTTGTTTCAAAATACGACCATTGTTTATATGATATTTTAGGAAGATATAAATCCGGAGAACTGATGGTGGAAATACCATTTATTGTAAGCAATCACAAAGACCTAAAACCCATTGCAGATAGCTTTAATATTCCATTTTTCTATGTTCCAACCAGTGCAGAAACTAGAGAAAAAGTCCAATACGAACACCTTGAGCTGCTCAAAAAGTACAAGGCAGATTTTATTGTATTGGCACGTTATATGCAAATAATTCCCGAGGGGATCGTTGCTGCTTACCCCTCGAAAATTATCAACATTCACCATTCATTTTTACCCGCTTTTGCAGGTGCTAAACCCTATCATTCTGCATTCAAAAGAGGGGTTAAAATAATTGGAGCGACTTCTCATTATGTGACCACTGAATTGGACGCAGGTCCAATTATCGAACAAGATGTTGTACGTGTTTCACATGCACACAGCATTCAAGACTTAATTGCCAAAGGCCGGGATCTAGAAAAAATTGTTTTGGCAAATGCGATCAAGCAACATATCCAACAAAAAGTATTGGTGTACGACAACAAAACAGTGGTTTTTACCTAGACTTTAATTTTGAAATATTGATTCCTTTCCAAAGCGTTTGGTTAATAAATAATAAACCACCGCACGGTATTTATTTCGATTTGACTGGCCATATATATCCAATACCTCAGCAATTGCTGTATTCAGATCTGGGCTGTCTTGAAGTCCTAGTTTTTTAATCAGAAAATTATTTCTAAGGGTTTTTATTTCGGATGCATCAGACGCAGAAACAGTACTTGCGTCCTTGTTATAAATGGCAGGACCACAAGCAATGGTCAACTTGGTCAATAATTCCATTTCAGGTTTAACTTTACATTTTTGTTTTAAATCTTCCGCATATTTTTGCATAAGTTCTTCTCTTTTATTCATTTGTTTGGGTTTTATTTAGTTTTGGGCCTTGTATTTGACCTTTAGTTTGTTAGACGCTAAATAATTTAAAAAGTCACACTTTTAAGGCCTTATTTTAGTGCTTCGAAATAGGCTAGTAAAATTTCACCATTTTCAGCAGATGGTGTGAAAACTTCTAGCAACTGAGGTTGTTGTGAAGAATTAAAAAAGGTAGGTAGAATTTTAGTCAAGCTCTCTGAAGAATTGGCAGAGTTGTAATTCCATCCAAAGCCTTCAGACAAGGCTTTGGCACTGTGGCCATGTTTTGTTTCAAAAAAGGTTTCAAAAAGTTTAGAGTTGTCATTCCCTGGTAAAATTCTAAATATACCACCTCCATCGTTGTTGATAACGATAATTTTAAAATTATTTGGGACATAATTATTCCACAAACCATTGCTGTCGTAAAAGAAACTGAGATCCCCTGTAATTAGAAGTGTTGGAAGCTTTGAAACAACGGCGGCACCTACAGCCGTACTTGTGGATCCGTCAATACCACTAGTGCCGCGATTGCAATAAAGGGCAATAGAGGCATCAAATTCAAATAATTGCAAATAGCGAATTACAGAGCTGTTTGCAGATTGTACCATATAATTCTTGGGAATGACAGAACAAATTAACTCAAAGGCTTTAAAATCACAAAATGACATTGATTTTAGATACTGTTGATGGCTTTTGAGACGCTTTAATTTTACGGACTGCCAAAAGTCGAAATAATCACTTTGGGTTGTAACAGCAAGTTTAAGCAATTGTTTTAAAAATAAATTTGGGGGGGAATGAAAATGTTTACTGAGGCTGAAAAAGGTATCATTGGCGTTGTAAGGATCGATGTGCCAATGCTGTTTCGGTTTGTAATTTCTTAAAAAAGCTTTGATTCTTTTTGAAATGATCAAACCGCCAAAAGTCAGCAGTAAATCAGGTTGAAGCATCTTGTATTGCGAGTCCTGCAAAGGCGTGATTAGCTGATCTATAAATGGGAAGAAATTTGGATGGTGTAAATTAGAGGTGGTTTCTGTAAGGACAATAACTGAGGGGTCGTTAGCGAGTTTGGCAATGACTGACGCCTCAATTGAATTGGGAGGATTAACTCCAACTAAAACTAATTTTTTCTTGGAATTATTCCAAGTTTTTAAATTTGAAGAGCTGATCTTTACGGTGGTTGTTTTTTGAGGACTGCTGGTGGGTGTAGCAAGTAAATGCATTGAACTTACAGTCTGGTATAAGGGCTCGTTAAGAGGAACATTGATGTGCACAGGACCCATTTTACCCAGAGCAACATCCAATGCCATTGATATTGCTTTTTTTGCCTTGTTCTTTGAGGCTTTTAAACTTTTAAAAAATGTTTTCTTAGGAGTTGCTAAATTCGCCTCGAATAAAATATGTGCCCCAAATGCGTGAGGCTGAATGATTGTTTGTCCATCCCCTATATTAATCAACTTCTTTGGCCGGTCGGCTGAGATAACAACTAATGGCAGTCTTGTGTAAAAGGCTTCCGCTATTGCGGGATAATAATTTAAAAGTGCACTGCCCGAGGTGCAAACGACTGCCACAGCTTCTGATGTCTGTTGCGCAATTCCCAGGGCAAAAAAAGCTGCTGAACGTTCATCGACTATGCTGTAACATTTAAAAAAATCTTGATTTGTAAATCCAATGGTCAAGGGTGCATTTCTGCTCCCTGGTGAGATGACAATGTGTTGAACCCCTTTGGCCTTACAAAGCTGAATTAGGTATTGCGCTAATGGTTGTTTTGGATAAATCATTAGGCTGTAAAGGTATTCATTTTAAGACTTTAAACCTTGTTGAAAAATAAATTTTAAACTTAAAATATTGATTTTAAGGTTTGGATTTTGGCTTCCGTTTCCTCCCATTCCATTTCTGCTGTGGATTGGTTTGTGATGCCACCACCAGCGTAGAGCAGAGACTTTTTACCGATGAGCTGCATACAGCGCAGATTGACCACCAAATTAGTCGACTCTAAGGCTCCAGAACTGTTTTGTTTAATTGTACCTAAAAAACCAGAATAAAATTGGCGATCTAGCGTTTCATTGTCTTTTATAAAAGCCATCGCACTTTCCTTAGGGGTGCCGCAAACTGCGGGGGTTGGATGCAGAGCCCATAAAAGATTTCTGAGTCTGTGTTTTCCTTTATTCAAATGGCCGGTTAGTGTTGTTTGCAAATGCAATAAATTAGCAGATCGGATGGTTTTGGGTTGAGATAAAGACAAGCCACTCAAATGTTTTGATAAGGAGCTTTTTAAATAGTCTGTCACCATGGATTGCTCCTTTGTATTTTTGGAATCCCAGTTCACTTCCAATTGACCCTTGAAGCGTTGCGTTCCTGCCAATGCTACCAATTGCACTTTATTTCCAGAAATTTTAACAAGGGATTCTGGAGAGGCCCCAAACCAAAAACCAGTGCTAGGATGAAACCAGCAGTAAGTATAGGCCTCCGTATAAGCATTGGCGATACTGTAAAAGAGACCAATGGGGTCTAAAATAGAAAATTCAATTTCACAGCTGCGTGCCAATACTACTTTTTCCAAGTTTGTTTCAAAAATATTTTGAATGGCCTTTTTAATTAATTTTTTGTGGGCTTTTGCATTTGTAGTTTGGATTTGAGATGAAAAAAAAGAGTCCTTAACTTTTGGTAATTTATATGTCGCGTGCTCCGATATATCATCTGGAATTATATAGGTCGGTTGGCTTAAATCGAAAGGCGCAAAGACAAAACCATTTTTATCGAATTCGGAAGTTTGGTAAGCCTTTGAACTATTTTGAAATAGGGCTTTAAACTGAGTTTGATTAAAATCTGAATACAAAACAAATGGCCTTTGAGCTTTCAGCTGTTGAGCGATGCGTTCTGAAAATTGATCTGCAGACATTTAAACTTATTTTGGGAGCGTAATGGTGGTTAATTTACACAAGGTGACCAGCTCCTCTTTTTCGTTTGTAACGCGCACGCTAAAGACCTGGGTTGTTCTCCCCTTGTGAATACATTCTGCACTGGCATATATAAAACCTTGTTTGACACTTTTTACATGTTGTGCAGAAATGTCAATTCCACGAATAAAATAGGAATCTGTATCTAAATAGACGTGGGCTGCAAAACTTCCAACGGTTTCGGCCAAAGCGAGTGTGGCCCCACCGTGAAGCACACCATCGGGCTGATAAACTTTAGGGGTTACAGGCATTTTGGCCACAATGCAGTCTTCAGTGGCCTCTACAAACTCAATATCCAAGGTTTCCATTAAATTACCCTTGCATGCGGCATTTGCCTTTTTTAGTACAATCTCTTTAGGAAACTCCATCCTTATAAATTTTGGCTAAAATACAAAAAGTAAAAACGGCTTCTTTGCCGCTTCTCGTTAAAATTAGTGTAAAAAAAAGCGCAATTTAAAAAATTGCGCTTTTTGGTGTAATTTAAATTAGTATTACAAATTAGGCAGTCTTTTTAACAGCCAAGCTGTATACGACTAGACCAAAACCAATTTTGTTGATTGCATCGGCAATGTTGTACCATACATTCATGTCTAAGCCATCAAGTCCAAGTACGTTGTACCAACCATCTGTACCAGCCATGTATCCGATTGGATAAATTGCCCATCCAACAAGGACGAACCAGCATAATACTTTGTGAGCATAAGCGGTATCTTCACCTGCAGCTTTGGCAAGTTTAGAAGCGCCACCAACCCAAATTTCGAGTGCAATTAAAGCATATGCTATACCAGAAATAAGACCCCATATCTGAGCATCAAAAGGTCCAATACCTGATTCACCGAAATAACCAGTGACAAGCATCACAATAGAAAGTATAATCATTTTCCACATTAAAGATTTCGTGGCCCCAGCAACTTTGAGTATTAAATAAAATTCAACACACATTAATGGAACTGTTAAAATCCAATCTACATAACGGAAAGCTGTAACATTATCTAAAGAACCTGCCATGGCAGCGTCACGCATGTACCAATAGTGTACTGCAGCAATAAATGTAATTAAACCAGAAACTAAAACAGAAGTTCTCCATTTTTTGTCAAATTGGTTTAATGAAAGGAAAAAGAAGGCAGAAGCTGCCATCATAGCCATACATCCAATAAAGAATGTAAAATTCACTGGATTGTTAACATCACCTGTGACATCAGCAATTAGTGGTAAGAATAAATTTGTCATTTTTTCTAATTTTTGTTAGTTTTGTTTAAACAAATGTACAATTTTTTACACAAAAATTTATTAAATCCTTTTTTTTTTAATTTTCACCTATCTATTTAACAATTTTTTATGAGATTAATTTACAGATTCTCAATCGTTTCTAGTTTTATAGGATTGTGGATAACTTCACTTTTACCAGAGAGTTTTGAACTTATTTTGGGATTTATTTTGATTTTCACTTTTGGAATGATACACGGATCCAACGATTTAATGATTGTAAATCGGCTGTCAAATTCAAATAATTCCAAATTTTTTAGCATTCTGTTAACATATCTGTTTGTGGTGAGTAGCGCCATCCTAATTTTTTACTTAGTCCCTGTTCTTGCCTTGTCACTGTTTGTTTTATTTAGCGCTTATCATTTTGGTGAACAGCATTGGGAAGAAACACTTTATGGATTTAACTCTTTTCTAAAAAGAATTTTTTTCTTCTGTTACGGTATGTTAATTCTCTTTATGATTTTCAATTTTAACCCGGAGAAAGTGGTCGAAATTATCTATGAAATTACATCTTACAGCTTATTGGAAATATATTCCTCAGAAGTCATTATTACACTGGTTGCTATTCTTTTTCTTCTAATATCTTATGGCCTTTATAACAAATCGATTAAAATGCCATCTGTATTAAGAGAGCTGGGTTTGCTTTTGATTTTGGGAATTGTTTTTAAAGCCTCCTCTTTAATTTGGGGTTTTACAATTTATTTCATTTTGTGGCACAGCATCCCTTCCTTATTAGATCAAATCACTTTTATATTTGGGGACTTAGAGAAAAAAAGTATATTTAAATATGCCATAGCAGCCCTGCCCTACTGGTTAATATCACTCATTGGCATCTCAGTTCTGTTTTTAATTTTTAAAAACGAAAAACATTTCTACAGCTTATTTTTTGCCTTTATTGCTGCCGTGACCTTTCCACATGCCATTGTGATGCTGAAAATGTTTACCAAAAAAAGCGCTTGAATTTTAATGACAAAAAAAAGCACTGTTTCACAACAGTGCTTTTTTTATTTAAGTGTTATATTACTTTACTTCTTCAAAATCTACATCTTCAACGTTTTCACCTTCAGCTTGTGAAGCTTCTGAACCCGCTTGGGGGCCCTGATCTGCATTGCCTTGGGCTTCCTGTTGTGCTTTGTACATTTCTTCGCTCGCCACCTTCCATGCTTCATTGATTTTTTCCAGAGCCGGCTCAATAACTGCCAAGTCTTTGGTTTCGTAAGCTTTCTTAAGCGCTTCCAAAGCAGCCTCAATCGGTTGTTTTTTATCGTCAGATAATTTGTCTCCAAATTCTTTTAACTGCTTTTCCGTTTGAAAAATCATGGCATCTGCGCTGTTGAGCTTGTCTGCGGTTTCCTTGGCTTTGGCATCGGCATCGGCATTGGCCTCCGCATCCCGTTTCATTTGCTCGATTTCTTCATCTGTCAATCCTGATGAGGCTTCGATGCGAATGTCTTGAGATTTATTGGTAGCCTTATCTGTTGCTGATACTTTGATAATACCGTTGGCGTCAATATCAAAAGTTACTTCAATTTGAGGTACGCCGCGTTGGGCAGGTGGAATCCCGTCCAAGTGAAAGCGTCCAATGGTTTTATTGTCCGCGGCCATGGCACGTTCCCCTTGAAGTACATGGATCTCTACTGAGGGCTGATTGTCAGCAGCCGTAGAAAACACTTGTGATTTTTTTGTGGGAATGGTGGTGTTGGCATCAATTAATTTGGTCATTACATTTCCCATGGTTTCAATTCCCAAGGACAATGGTGTGACGTCCAAAAGCAATACGTCCTTGACATCACCAGTCAAGACCCCGCCTTGGATTGCAGCTCCTACGGCTACAACCTCATCCGGATTTACGCCTTTGTTGGGTTTCTTTCCAAAAAATTTCTCCACAGCTTCTTGAACCGCAGGAATTCTTGTGGATCCACCCACTAAAATAATTTCATCAATATCACTCTTTGAAATACCCGCCGCTTTTATAGCAGTTTCACAAGGCTTAACCGTTCGCTTTACAAGATCATCAATCAACTGTTCAAATTTTGATCGCGACAAGCTACGAACCAAATGCTTGGGTCCGCTGGCAGTTGCTGTGACATAAGGTAAATTAATTTCTGTTTGGGTTGAAGATGAAAGTTCAATCTTGGCTTTTTCAGCAGCCTCCTTAAGACGCTGAAGGGCCATTGGATCTTTTCTAAGGTCCATATTTTCGTCTTTCATGAATTCTTCCGCCAACCAATTGATGATTTTCTCATCAACATCGTCACCACCTAAGTGCGTGTCTCCGTCGGTCGCTAAGACTTCAAAAACTCCGTCTCCAAGTTCTAGAATGGAAACATCGTGCGTCCCACCACCAAAATCAAAAACAACAATTGTTTGGTCTTTACCTTTTTTGTCCAAACCATAAGCTAAAGCGGCCGCGGTAGGCTCGTTGATAATTCTTCGAACCTTTAAACCTGCGATCTCACCAGCTTCTTTAGTGGCTTGGCGTTGTGCATCGTTAAAATAGGCAGGGACGGTAACAACGGCTTCGGTCACTTCTTGGTCTAAAAATTCTTCTGCAGTTTTTTTCATTTTTTGAAGGACCATCGCAGACAATTCTTGTGGCGTGTACAAGCGCCCGTCAATGTCAACACGGGGGGTATCGTTATCGCCTTTGACCACTTTGTAAGGTACACGACCAACTTCTTTTTTGGATTCAGAAAACTTATTTCCCATAAAACGCTTTATAGAATACACTGTTTTTTGAGGATTTGTAACCGCTTGCCTTTTGGCAGGGTCACCGACTTTTATCTCACCACCCTCTACAAAAGCAATGACGGATGGGGTTGTTCTACGACCTTCAGCGTTGGTAATGACAACAGGTTCATTTCCTTCCATTACCGATACACATGAATTTGTAGTTCCGAGATCTATTCCTATAATTTTACTCATAATTTTCTTATTATTAATTCTAATTGAATTTATTTATTTGGTAAGCTTATGTCAATCATTGTGCCATGGCAGATAGTATGACAAGGTGTCATGCTAAAACAGTTCTTTTTCACTATTTTTACAAAAAAATTGGGAATAATGACAAACTCTAAAGAATACAAACGCGTAACTGTCAAATCACTTGTTGAAATGAAAAGCAACAAGGAAAAAATTGCCATGCTGACCGCTTATGACTATACCATGGCTAAAATCGTTGATGGGGCTGGAGTTGATGTTATTCTGGTTGGAGACTCTGCCAGTAATGTTATGGCAGGACATGAAACCACCCTTCCAATTACACTGGATCAAATGATTTACCATGCCTCTTCAGTAGTTCGCGGTATAGATCGTGCATTGGTGGTTGTCGACTTGCCTTTTGGAACATACCAAAGTGACTCCAAGGAAGCTTTGCGCTCTGCCATTCGCATCATGAAAGAAAGTGGGGGTCATGCTGTCAAACTAGAAGGGGGCAAAGAAATTAAGGACTCCATAAAAAAAATTCTCAATGCAGGAATTCCCGTTATGGGACATTTGGGACTGACGCCTCAGTCCATCTATAAATTTGGAACTTATACGGTGCGCGCTAAAGACGAAGAAGAAGCTGAAAAACTGATAAGCGATGCCAAGCTACTGGAACGATTGGGTTGCTTTGCAGTGGTTCTTGAAAAAATCCCAGCCCAGTTGGCTGAAAAAGTAGCCAAATCTTTAAGCATTCCTGTTATTGGGATAGGGGCTGGCAATGGAGTCGATGGACAGGTTTTGGTATTGCACGATATGGTTGGTATGACCAATGAATTTAATCCGCGCTTCTTAAGGCGTTATATGAACCTTTTTGAATCTATGACTTTATCCATTGGGCAATATGTATCGGATGTGAAAGCCTCTGATTTTCCAAGCAAAGAGGAACAATATTGATCTATGAAACGAATTGTCTCCAATGTTTCCAATTTACAATTGTTATATGAAGACAACCACCTTATTGCCATCAACAAGCGAATTGGAGATCTTGTACAGGGAGACAAAACAAAGGACCCACCGCTTTCTGAAATTGTCAAAGATTATCTAAAATTAAAATACAAAAAGCCCGGCGCTGTGTTCTTGGGGGTCACACACCGCTTAGACCGACCCACTTCTGGCATTGTCATTTTTGCCAAAACTTCAAAGGCATTAAAAAGAATGAATCAACTATTTCAAGACAAAGAAATAAAGAAAGTTTATTGGGCTATTGTTAAGAAAAAACCCGAAAAAACACAAGCAACTTTGGTGCACTGGCTCAAGAAAAACTCAAAGACAAACACCACCAAAGTATACCCAAAGCAAATCAAAGACAGCAAAAAAGCCGTTTTACACTACAAGACATTAAAAGACTTAAAGACCCATACCCTATTACAGCTTACCTTGGAGACAGGGCGCTCACATCAAATAAGGAGCCAATTGGCCTATATAGGCGCTCCCATTAGAGGCGACCTAAAATATGGTTATGATCGCAGCAACCCAAATGGTGGAATTCATTTACACGCAAAAACTCTAAGTTTTATTCATCCCGTTTCAAAAAAAATGATTAATATAGCTGTAAATCCTCCAAAAGACCCCCTTTGGAATGATTGCCTCAAAATTGATGACCTATGAAACCCAAACAACTTATCGCACTACAAAAACGCTTTTTTGAAAGTGGCCAAAGCAGAGATATTTCTTTTATTAAAAAGAAATTAAAAGCGCTTAAAACAGCCGTTATAAACAATGAGGAAGCCATATACGATGCAGCTTACAAGGATTTTAAAAAACCTAAATTTGAAGTTTATGGCAGTGAAATTGGACTTTTAATCTCACAAATTGACAAGATTTTAAAAAATCTCCACCGATGGTCAAAAACCAAAAGCGTCAAAGCTTCCAAGCTTAATTTCCCATCTAGAGATTATATACGCAGGGAACCCTTTGGCAGCGTGTTGGTAATTTCGCCCTGGAATTACCCATTCCTCTTGGCTTTGAGCCCCGCAATTTCAGCCATTGCAGCCGGGAACACAGTGGTGTTAAAACCCAGTGAGATGACCCCGAATACCGCAGACCTCATTAAAAAAATTTTAACTGAAGTTTTTGACAATGATCATTTTTGTGTTGAATTGGGCGGCGTGGAAGAAACTACACTGCTTCTAAAACAGCGTTGGGATTATATTTTTTTTACAGGCAGTGTGGCAGTCGGAAAAATTATTGCCAAAGCCGCCGCGATACATCTCACTCCTGTAACACTTGAGTTAGGAGGTAAAAACCCTTGTATTGTTGATGTAACAACTGATTTAAAATTAACTGCCAAACGCTTGGTATGGGGAAAGTTTTTTAATGCTGGACAAACCTGTATTGCTCCAGATTATATCCTTGCGGAAAAGAGCATCAAAACAGAACTGATCAAGCTGTTAAAACTAGAAATCAAAAAAGCTTATGGAAAAAATCCAAAATTATCGCCATATTATCCACGAATTGTCAATGCCGCTAACTATAAACGCCTCATCGGTATGTTAAGCGATGTTGATATTGTACATGGAGGGGATAAAAACAAAGGAGATAACTATTTATGCCCAACAATTGTTGACAACCCCAGCTTGGACAGCAAACTTATGGAAGGTGAAATATTTGGACCTATTTTACCGATTTTAAGTTATAATTCTGAAAGTGATATCGAAACCATTGTTAAATCTTACGAGAAACCTTTAGCCCTTTATGTATTTTCCAAAAATAAAACTTTTTACAATGCCATGCTAAAGCGTTTTCGTTTTGGAGGAGCAGTGATAAATGACAGTATGATTCATTTTGGAAATCAAAACCTTCCTTTTGGAGGCGTTGGAGAAAGTGGTATTGGTGTGTGTAATGGACGCTTCGGATATAATACTTTTACCCATCAAAAAAGCATTGTAATAAAGTCCAACTGGCTTGATGCGCCACTGCGTTATGCACCTTACAAAAATAAATTAAAACTCCTCAAAAAAGCCTTCAGATGGCTCGGCTAAATTACAAAAAACGACTATAGTTTTTTCTTATTGTAATATAATAAATAATTGTATATCAGTATTTTATAATTATTAATTAAAGTTTTTATTTAGTATAAAATTATATTGTAATTCAATTTTTTTTATTGGTAAATTCTCAAGCCGCTTATGACGCAATTACGTCCGCTTGTGTCATAAATATGCCCGCTTATTACAAAGTATAAATAAAACACCAACCTCATTTTAGGTTGTTCTACATTTGTGCCCATTAATATTAAATACAATTTAAATCTAAATTATTATGAAAAAATTATCATTACTTATTTTCAGCCTTACCGCCTTTGTCACAACTGGGCAAGAAATGGAAGGCTTTCAAGACATAAGATTTGGCGTCAAAGCTGGAGTCAACCTTGCAACTGTAGCAGGCGACGATGTTGAAGAAACAGCTGGATATATTTCGTTCCTTATTGGTGGAACAGCAGAAATCCCCGTTTCTGAAAGGTTTTCTATTCAACCCGAGATTTTATATTCTCAACAAGGATTTACTCAGGATGGTACAGTTAGTGTCACAGATGTGAATGGTACGGTTACTGACAATATTGCCCTTGAAACAACTGGAAGATTGGATTACTTAATCATCCCAATTATGGCCAAATATTATGTAAGTGAAGGTTTTAGCCTTGAAGCAGGGCCTCAAATTGGTTTCCTGTTGAACTCTAAATTTGATGTAGATGCTGGCTCGTTAACAACCGGTGATTTTGGTTCGACCACTCTAAATCTATTTGATAACACCAAAAAGTTTGATTTTGGAGTGAATTTAGGGGCTGGATATCAATTAAATTCTGGCTTAAATTTCGGCTTGAGATACAACCTCGGATTAACAGATATTTTTGAAGCTAGTGACGCTAAAAACTCTGTTTTACAAGTTTCTGTTGGATATACTTTCTAACGACCTCATTTATTTAGCAATAAAAAAGGCTTTTGAGAAAATCAAAAGCCTTTTTTATATCCACCCCTCCCTGTCCAAACTTCTGTACTGTATGGCTTCGCTAATGTGTTTGCTATGGATTTTTTTATGGGCTTCCAAGTCGGCAATGGTTCTAGCAACCTTTAAGATTCGGTCGTAAGCTCTTGCAGATAGATTTAAGCGTTCCCTAGCGGTCTTTAAAAGCGACTTTGATGCTTTTTTAAGTTTGCAGAACTCCCGAATTTGTTTGGATTGCATTTGTGCATTGTAATGCACTGATTTTATTGATGCAAAACGTTTGGTTTGAAGGGCCCTGGCTCTGATCACACGCTCTCTAATGAGCAAGGAGGATTCTCCACGTCTTTTTTGTATCAATTTCTCAAAGGGAACGGCCGATACCTCCAAATGCATATCAATGCGGTCCAAAAGTGGTCCTGAAATCTTCCCCATATATCTTTGAATTTCACCTTTAGAGGCGCTAACGGCAGAAGATGGATCGTAAAAAAAGCCACTTGGACTGGGATTCATGCTGGCAACCAACATAAAACTGCTTGGATAGGTAACTGTAAAGCGCGCTCTTGATATGGTAACTTCCAAATCTTCTAATGGCTGGCGCATGACCTCTAGAACAGAGCGTTTAAACTCTGTTAGTTCGTCTAAAAACAAAACGCCGTTGTGTGCCATGGATATCTCACCAGGCTGAGGGTACTGTCCGCCACCAACTAGGGCAACATCACTAATATTGCATAATGTGTACATATTTATTTTTAAGTTTTTTTTAGTGTTTACAGGTTAAAAAATAAAATGTTAATAAAAATTTTTAAAAAAAAATAAACTCCCCTTATATATTAATATGAAAACTGGAATAGTACGTCTGTTCCTTAATTACTATAGTATGTTTAATAAAGAGGAGTATTCAAAAGGCTTAGTACAATTAGCTAACTGGCAATGGACTGTAACAATAAGACCAAACTACAAGGTAAGCGCTACAAGTGGCTTTAACTTAATACAAAGGCTTGCTAAGAAGCTGAGGTCTATAATCTTCTACACAATAGAAAAAGACAGGGATTCAAGCCATAAACACATACACTTACTATTAGACAAACAGACATCTAAGGAAGAGGTTTACAAGTCTCTAAAGATTAAAAAAGATACAGTCTTGTACTCTGAGCCTATTGAGAGCCCAGAGGCTATATCCAGCTACATACTAAAACACATAAATAATAACTCAGAACACAATATCTGTTTAGACAAATAAACTATGGAACAAAAAACAGTAGGAATACAATTCAACAAAAATGATTACGAAAAGCTAACAGCAAAAGCCAAGGAAAACAGGCTAAAACTGTCAAGTTATTTGAGATACGAAATAATTAAAAACCTTGAAAAGACCAGCAATCTATGACCAAGACTACATAGTTAATCA